>JALZUV010000252.1 GCA_023301245.1 Rickettsiales bacterium | reverse complement strand
CGGCTGAGCCAGTTCAGTGCACGTTCTTTGTGGATTTGATCATGTTCAAACTCGTTGTTTTTGCTCAAAAGGCATGAGTAACAGCCTCGCTCGCAAGCGCACTCTTCTAGGCTCTTTTTTGTTGCGGCGAACAGGTCTCTTAGTTGATGAATTCCGCCGATGGAACGAAAGCTTTCATCTAGGTCGCTTGGCATTAGAGATGTTAGGTGGCCCGAGCCGCCCGGTACGCGGTCGTAAATAGTGACAAGTTTTTTAGATCCTTGATCAGGATCGTGTAGATGCGTAGGTGTTACCGCTAAATGACCAGGCCTTCCGCCTAAGCGTACTTTTAGCGCTAGCTGTAAGGCTGCACGCACACTTGGTAAAATTTCATCATCTTCTACATAGAATCGGATGCAGTCTGATTGAAAAACATGACCTAAAGCTATTTTGGTT
This sequence comes from Rickettsiales bacterium, assembly GCA_023301245.1. Classification (GTDB taxonomy): domain Bacteria; phylum Pseudomonadota; class Alphaproteobacteria; order Rickettsiales; family JALZUV01; genus JALZUV01. The sequence goes on along the minus strand of JALZUV010000252.1, from coordinate 4,571 downwards.
ATGTTGCTTGCTGCTATGTGGTCTGTGCCTCTATGAGAGCATGAATAAGCATGGTTTGAAATTCCGTTTTGCTTAAAATCATAGCCTTTTTTGGTGTCGCTTTTTACTGGTATGGCCCAACATTCACTACAGACATCAAAGTACTTATAGCCATCTTTGCTGCGTTCTCCGCGCATTACATAGTGGATTTTAGCGTTGCGCCTAAACTCAAATGCAACCGGGCTGGACGGGGCCTTCCAGGTAGCAAACTGGTTTTTTTGTGATGGTATCTGTGTGGGAGTGCGGGCAAACTGCACCATTGTCTCGACGCGAAAGTTTTTTCGTTCCCTGTTCTCGTCTTGATCTCTAATCTGTACTCGATCAAAGTTTCCTCCGCCTTGAACTTGCTCTATATGCAGGACCTGCGCCACGTCTTGGTCTGCGCTATGGCATTGAGGGCAATGTTCTTTGGGCTCTCCTGTGCTGGTAGGGGTCACAGCACCACATGCAGAGCAGATAACCGATCGTTTGGCTAATTTTTTTAGAGCGCCTTCATGATCTGGTTTAACCAGCCTTTGGATTGGTATTTTGAACTTATTTAAATAGAACGAGCTACCCGGAGCAAACTCTTTAAGAGCTTGGCTAGGTGAGCGCTGCAAGCTAGAGCGTTTTCTTAAATAGGTTTGTACTTTTTTGCCAGACTTCTGAGCTTCGATTTCTTTTGGGCTAAGCTTGTTTTTAAGAGAGACGCTATACTGCAGCTCGATACCTGCGCGCGGGAAAGCGTAGTTTGGTAGAACGCCACGGTCAGCAAAAACGCTAAGCAGGTGCTCGGTTTGAGCCAATCTGTCTCGGTTTGATTGTTTATGTTCTTTTTGTACTGTTTCCGATTCTTTTTCTTCTATGAGATCTTCGCCTCGTTCGCTAGGTATGGCTAGTGAGTCCAGTTGGCTTGTTGTGTCAGGCTGTGACTGATCATCCTGCAACTGCATGCGTTTTTGATCTTGCTCGTCCATGATTGTTTCTAGCTGGTTCCAAAGCGTGCTCTCTGTGCCAAAAACCTCTGAAAGAAGGCGCTGTATCTCTTTGTAAAAGACATTGTCTGGTTTTGAGTCTCCTTGTTTTACTTGTTCAAGAAAAAGATCAACATGTTGCTCTGGCTTTAACAAGAACTCTTTGAAGCCTTGCCAGAATAGGTCTAGTTTAGTGACTTGGGTTTGCCCAGTTACTTTTGGAAAGGCCTTATAGACCTTGGAGTTTTTCTTTACAAAATCATCTAAAAGATAAGCATGAAACTGCCTGGCTAAAATGTCTCTTGTCCGAAACTCACAGCCTGGGGCATCGACAGACCCTCTAAAGACGCGATCTGGGTTATCCCAGTGATGGCGATCGTGACGGCTTCTACGCTTTGTAAGTACGATATTAAAGGAGTTACCAGAGCTCCGTCCGCCCCGGCCCAGCCTCTGCAGCGTGTTGGCTAGCGTTGGTGGAAACCCCCGCAGCATAACCCCTGATAGGCTTCCGATATCAATTCCCATTTCCATGGTGGGAGTACAGGAAAGTACGTTTACCGGGTGGTCGTGGTAGATGTTTTTTTGAGTGGCATCTTTACTGGGAAGATCGCCTGGCAGTAGGTTTTGTTTAAAAGCTGATTCTACTTTGCGCCTCAGATCTCCGCTGAGCTGCCCGGTATGTGCATGCGGATAAGGCGCGACAGATTCTTTTTGGTAGTAGTGTTTTAGGTAGTCAGCAAAGATTTCTGTTGATTCAGAGCGTTTGGCAATGCCGCTGCAGCGGTACTGCACGCAAGGGACCTCGTCTATATCTACGCCTTGGTTATAGTATTGTTTATGGCCGCAGCTATGACAGTCGAGCTGGGTGCTGTCCCTGGTCTCTAGGATGTGCCATGCGTCAGGGCTTGCGACGACCGAAGATACTTTTTGAAGGATGTTTTGGTCCTCTGTGGTCCACTGTAGCCCAATATTTCTATCGGCGATCCTGCGGACGAACTCAGGCCAGAAATTCTTACTTTGACTTGCAAGCTCTTTCATTTTTTTGTTTTTGTCAGCTTGGCTACCTTTGGATGCATTTTGCCACAGGCAGTCTTGGTACCAGCGCATAAACCAGTTTGTGGTCGAAGAGGTGAGAGTGGTAGCTGAGCAGAATTTATTTTTGGCTGCATTTCGCTCAACTTCAAGCACACTGGGCTTAGATGAGCGTGGCCCGTACATAGACCGTAGAGATGGGTTTGTGTGGGTGAGCTTCCAAGTAGAAAAGTTGTGGCTTTCTTTATAAGAGCTCTCTAAATCTGGGTGATAAACCAACCCTTGCGATAGGAGCCTGTTAGCAAACCCATGGACTAACTTTGCCGGATCTTCTAGGCCAGGGATCTGCAGGCGAGTCGCAGTTGTTTTTGCGATTTCAACCCACTCTTCAAGGATTTTGTTTTTGAAGCTGGCCCGAATAAGGCCTGCTTTTTTGAGGCTCCAGCCTAGGTCGGCTTGCAAAAGTAGTTCGTTCCAAACTTCCCAGTTTAGTCTTACCAGGAGCTCGTTGAGGTTGGGTTTTATGCCAAACGGCGAGGAGTCTGCGTTACGCCCCCGCCACGTTTGCCAAAGGTCCAGTGGGATATAGCTGATAAGTTCTCTTTTTTGTGCGCGTACCTCTGGCGAGTCTTTCTTGCCAATGTTTTGGGCGATAGTTTGCCAATTTTTGCTAAGCTTTGTTTTTAACAAAGAGCACAAATCATCGTAGCTGACGTCAGCTGAGGATTCTTTTTGCTGCTTAAAAGTATTGAGAATGAGCCTTCGGATATGAAACCTAAAACTTCTTGATCCGATAAAGCCTGCTTGATGGGCTGCGTCTTGAACGCTATCGTTAAAGATCAAAAGCTTGCGATCGTCAGGGTTGGCTGGGCTGGATAAAAAAGTGCTCGTGAGTACAGAGCCGAGCATAGAGCCGCCGATGCTACTCATCCGAAGCGAGATCTTTGACTCGCAGGACGGGCATCTGCCGCTATAGCTGTCTTCGGTCGTGTTGTTTCCACCGCGGGTTTTCCTGGCTTTTTGCTTCCACTCGATGACCTGGTTTTGGTTTTTTTGCTCTACGGCATGCAGCTGAATATGTGAGGTCTGCCCCGGAATTGCGACGCCTTGCACGAGCCGCTCTATATCTGCATCGTAGTAAAAAAGATAAGGTGTGTCCTTTAAAGAGTCGCCTTTATCTGCTTCTAGCGGCTGAAAAAGGATTAGAGCTTTGTCGGCAAACAAGGCTTCTTGGCTAGCTTCGATGCTACCTATATGCCACGCATCATCGTGAAACTGGCACTGCTCAGGGGCGCTGGCCCAGCCAGACAACCCACACTTGGAGCAATGGACGGCTGGTAAAAATACGCCCTCATCTTGCTCAGTCGGTCCAGTTGATTCAGCTGAATTATTCGATTCGCTCTCTATTGAGCTTTGTATTTTTGTGCGGCGAAACACAGCTTCGTGGCTGAGCTCTCTTTGTAGAGCGCCGGTTTGTTCTACCCATAAGTGCACACTAAGTGGCATGACTGGGCCTTCGCGGCTGCCAGATAAAAGCCGGGCAGAAGCTAGTAGGTCCAGGAACTCTACGAGCATTGTCTCTGTTATTTGACGGCTGCTTTTTTCGGCAGCAGCTTTTGCGTTGAGCCCCGATGCAATCTCAGCGAGACTTTTGCCGCTGAAATCTCCGGACACAAGCTCATAGGTCAGAGGGTGAGACTTGATCCAGTCTCCTCGGCTCAAAGTGTCTCCGGGCGCCCGCCAATGCTTGCATAGGCTATGAAGGTAGGTTTGATAGTCTTGCTGGCTTTTGGACTCGGATCTGGACTCTGATCTGGGTTTGGAGCTGGCCTGAGGGTTAGCTTGAGCAGTAGCCTGCTCTGGTACAAACATAGACTTATCAGGATTTAAAAAATCTTTTGGATCAACTCGCTGCTCGCCGACAATGGCAGAGGTTGTGATCACTTCCCCAAACAAGGTCGTCGCAAAATCACAGAGATCTTGCCTGCCTTTTTCTATGGTTTTTGGTTCTCCACTAGAGCCAGCGATCGTTGCAGATGTCCCGACGCATACGAATTTTTTTTGTAGCCTGAGCCTAAGCCTGCGAATCAAACAAGCAACGTCAGCTCCTTGCGCCCCATCAAAGGTGTGGAGCTCATCTAAGACAAGGTAACGAAAGACTTGCTGGGTTTCTGCCGCCCAGAACTTGTTTTCTTCTGGCCGAAACAGCATGTAATCAAGCATTTTGTAGTTGGTGAGCAGAACATCTGGCGGGTCTGCACGTAAGGTATCTCTGTGATCAATCACCTTTTTAGGAGCATTTATGCTCATGGTTTTGTTTTTGCCTTGATCGCCCGTGTAGCGTCCGATACGAATTTTTTGTTCTGGAGGCAGATCTTTGTTTAGTTTATTTGCAAGCTCTGCAAGCCGCTCGCCTTGATCATCAATCAATGCATTCATCGGGTAGATGATCATGGCTTTGACGCCGCTTATCTTGCCAGATCTTTTTTGTTTAAGGACATCGTCTAGAATCGGCAAAATAAAACACTCGGACTTTCCTGACCCTGT
>JALZUV010000251.1 GCA_023301245.1 Rickettsiales bacterium | reverse complement strand
GAGCGCAATGGCGCGAGCTTCAGCGGCTTCGCCTAGTGGTATCAACGCAACAGGGCGCGCGGCGCTTGGCGCTTGCATCTCCATCGCAATCAGCAACCGTTCCATACCGCCTGCCCAGCCGATGCCAGCGGTGGGTTGCCCCCCCATCATTTCGACTAAACCATCGTAGCGGCCACCCGCTAGTAGCGTGCTTTGCGCGCCCAACTTATCGCAAGTGAATTCGAACACGGTATGGGTGTAATAATCGAGGCCGCGCACTAATTTATCATTATGCTTATAGGGGATATTGAGCGCTTCTAGTCCTGCGGTTACTTTTGCAAAAAATGCGGTTGCTTCATCTGTAAAGCTATCTTGCATTTTGGGTGCATTAGCGATGAGCGCGCGGTCGCCTTCATCTTTAGAATCTAAAATACGCAGAGGGTTTTTCTCTAAGCGGGTCAGGCTATTGTCTGATAATTTATCTTTATGGGCAGTAAAATATTCGACCAACGCGGCACGGTAAGCATCGCGGCTGGCTTTATCGCCGAGGCTATTTAGCTCCAGCACTGCATCGTCTTTTAGGCCAAGCGCCGATAGCACATCCCACGCAAGCGCAATGGTTTCCACATCGGCCAATGGGTCGGCCACGCCAATACACTCCATGCCAAGCTGGTGGAACTGACGTTGACGACCTTTTTGCGGACGCTCGTAACGAAAGGCAGGGCCGTGATAAGCAAAACGGCAGGGCAAATTTTGCTGCAAGCCGTTCGATAGGAAAGCCCGCACCACCCCTGCCGTAAATTCAGGGCGCAGGGTAAGCGATTCGCCGCCTCTATCTTCGAAGGTGTAAGTTTCTTTTGAAACAACATCGGAGCTATCACCTAGCGTACGGTGGAACACATCAGAAAATTCAAAAATAGGCGTGGAGATTTCGCCATAGCCATAACGCTCGGCAATTTCCAACGCGGTGGTAACAATAAAACGGCGCGTTCGCGCTTCGTCTGGCAGAATATCATGCGTGCCACGCACAGGCTGTAAGGATTTACTCATAGATAAGGGCTTAAACGGTTAGGCATCACTTCGCAATTAAAACCCGCGCCCTTGGCCTGCGCCCTGGCTCATCGTATCTTCTAAGAATCGACCTGCTAGGTTCATGCCTTGGCGCATTAAATCTTGCACCACTTGTTTGCCTTGCTCATACATGGCCAGTTGGCCTGATAGCCACGTGATATGCTCCTTATCGAGCTTACCTTGATCAGTATCGCATTTGCTTAGAATTTTATTAATAATCGTCAATGCTTCGCCAGTGCCGATAGTGCCGCTTGGCAACATGCGTTGCAGCTCGGCCAGCATTTGCGGGTCGTAAAGTTTTTGCGCGGCAAGCTGATGTAGGTTTACGGTTTTGCCCGTGATTGAGGCACGCATATTGGCAAGCACTTCAACCATTGCGTCCTTATCATCCATGCGGGTTTGATGGTTTAAATCAGCCGTTTCAGCCAGCAGGGCAGTAAACATAACGGCGTAATTGCGATAATCGGCGGCGAGTTGCATTTTATGCGCATTGGCCGCCATTCGCGCATTACCCTGATTGCCCACCGCATTAGGCGAACGAACGGCAACACCTGTTGTGGGCGCACTGCGCTGGCTGTTGGGCATGGGGGTTAATGGGTGCGCCTGAATGGAGCGCAGCATAGAAATATCCCACGCGAGCTGTTCAATGGATAGACGGCTGCTAGCGCTGTAAGCGGGAACTCCGCTGGTGTAAGCACGCACGGCATCATGAAAGCGCTCAATACGCGGGCGATGGTCGTGCTCACCCGCCCAAAGGCCAATTTCGACCTCGGCTTGATAGATGCGCTCATAAAGTTCGCTAAGAAGCGGCACGAGAGCGTCTTTAGGGTTTGAGCCACGCTGCATAAGGCTATATTACAGCACAATGCCTCATAACAGTCATGCATTATATATCCATTGGCCATTTTGTAAGAAGAAATGTCCCTATTGTGATTTCAATAGCCACGTGCGTGAGTCGGTGGATGAGCCCGCATGGCACGAAGCACTGCTAAGCGAGCTTCGCTGGTATCATGCGCAAGCTGCCAAGCGGCCTATTTCATCTATCTTCTTTGGTGGCGGCACGCCTTCGCTTATGCCACCGTCCATCGCAAATGCGCTAATTGAGGAGGCCGAGAAGCTATTTGGCTTTACCGAGAATATTGAAATTACGCTTGAGGCCAACCCCACCTCCACTGAAAATGCCAAGCTCAAGGATTTACGCAGTGCAGGCGTAAATCGTTTATCGACAGGAATTCAATCGCTACGGCCCGAAGCGCTCAAATTTCTTGGCCGCGAACATAGCGTGCACGAGGCATTACAAGCGCTAGAGCTGGCCGCGAGTATTTTTGATCGCTATAGTTTCGATTTAATTTACGCCCTGCCCGACCAAACAGTAAGCAGCTGGGAAACCGAATTGCAAGAGGCGCTGAGTTACGCTGGTGATCACCTATCGCTCTATCAGCTAACGATTGAACAAGGCACGCAATTTTTCCATCATCATCAATCGGGCAAGTTGGTCATGCCGAAGGAAGAACTGTTAGTAGAGTTTTACGAGGCCACGCAAGCCATCATGAATGCGCACAATATGCCAGCCTATGAAGTTTCTAACCACGCCCGCGCTGGCGGAGCGGCCAAGCATAATGTTCACATTTGGCGCGGCGGCAGCTACCTTGGTGTCGGCGCGGGTGCGCACGGACGGTTAGATAAACTAGACGGCACTCGCATTTCCACCCGCAACTTACGCAGCCCCGAGAAATACCTTGCTCAAAGCCCGCACGGCAACGAGGCAAGCGAAGCACTAAACGCCGCCGACATTCTAGAAGAACGCATCCTAATGGGGCTACGCCTGACCGAAGGCCTGAACATTAAAAGCTCCCTCTGGCCAGCCAGTTACCTAGAAGCATTGCGCGAAGAAGGCTTAATTGAGTTTACCGAAAGCCAACTCATCCCCACCGCCAAAGGACAGATGGTATTAAATTCACTCACACAGGGGCTGGTAGAAAACTTATAGCGCTACTCTACAAACCTTGCTTCATCAATGACGCGGAAGCCTTGGCTGCCTACTTCTACTACGGCTAGCGCTCTATCGACTACGCCATTGGCGTTAAAGCGTATTTGGCCATTGGCGGGCGTGTAGAAGTTTTGGCCTACTAGCGATTGGCGCGTTAAGGCTGCGCCACCGCGCTTGATACCCTGTTCGGATAAGAACGTTACCCCATCGTAAGCAAGACTAGCAATGCGCGAAGGTGCGTAATTATATTGGTCAAAAAATCGCTGGTTATAATCGAACGATAATGACGGGTCGGTGGTCGCAAACCATGCGCCTAACATACCAGGGTCTTGCAAGGTTTGCGGGTTATCCCACAGGCCTGTGCCCAGCAATTTCAGGAAACCATTATTGGCTTTAATATCTTGCATAAACCGCAGCGAGATGGCCGAAAGCGGTTTGCCAGTAATGGGCAAAAACACGGCTTTACGCTCGCGGCCAATGGTCTCAGCATCTTTAGCAATGCGCGTCAATAAAGGCGATGGCGGCATAGCGCCTTGTGTAAAGAACTCAACTGGTTGCACGCTATAGCCACGCGCGGCGATATTTTTAGAGAAATCGCGCACGACCATGCGGCCATAATCATCTTGGCTAGCGATAGCAGCGTAATGTTCAATTTTCTGATCAGCAGAAAAACCGCTAATGCGCTTCACTTGCTGATTGGGAACATAACCAAACACAAACACGTTAGGTTGCGCCACTGAAATATTATTGGAAAATGCAATTAACGGAATTTTAGCAGCAGTCGTAACCCTACCTGCTGCGACCACATTACTTGATACTAGCGGTCCTAAAATAATTTGTGCGCCCGCATTTACCAGCTCTTGCGCAGCTTGGGCAGTGGCATCCGCCCCGCCACCACTATCACGCATTAGCAGTTTGGGCGTGGCCGTAGCATCAAGTTTCGGCGAATTTTGGATAGTATCATACAGCCCCATCAATGCGGCATCACGCAACTGACCACCAATTTGTGCTTGCGGGCCTGTCATGGGCACTAATAGGCCAATGGTAATTTGTTCATTCGGCAGAGGTAACGCTGGTCGGCTCGACGGCGATAGCGGCTCAACCTTAATGCTACTTTGCGCAGGCGTGCTAACGGGAACCTTCGGGCGATAGATAACTTCAGCGGGCGGATGTTTGCGCTCACAGCCACTAAGCAGTACGGCCATAGCCATTAAAAAAAGAACGGGCAATCTTAAGCTAGAGAATTTCATGCCTTAGGCTATAGTCAGCAAATGACAGAACATAAAGCAAAAATTGGCGAACTCTATATTGTCGCCACCCCCATTGGCAATTTAAGCGACATTAGTTTGCGCGCATTAGAGGTGTTAAAATCGGTCGATAGAATCTATTGCGAAGATACTCGCCACAGTCGCAAATTACTTGAACGCCACGGCATTAGCACGCCGCTGACGGCCTATCACGAACATAATGCTGAAAAGGTTCGCCCTGCCCTACTGGGCAAAATAGAGGCAGGCGAGCGAGTCGCCCTTATCTCGGATGCTGGCACACCTTTAATATCCGACCCTGGCTATAAGTTAGTTAGCGAAGCGCGCCAATTAGATATTCGTGTTACGCCAATTTCGGGCGCATGTGCGGCTATTACTGCGCTAAGCGCAGCGGGATTACCCTCGGATAAATTCTTTTTTGTTGGCTTTTTACCGCCCAAAGAAAAAGCACGGCAAAAAGCGCTAACCGATTTAATTAACATCCCCGCCACGCTTATATTTTATGAATCGCCCAAGCGTGTTGGCAAAATGCTCACCGATGCTGAATTGACATTAGGCGGCACGCGCGAGGCGGTTGTAGCACGTGAGCTCACCAAGCAATTTGAAGAATTTCGCCATGGCACAGTGGGCGAACTAGCCACCTATTACCGTGCGCAAGAAACCGTGAAGGGCGAAATTGTCGTCATGATTGGCGCTGCAAATGCCCCCCCTGAAACCAGTGAAGATGATTTAAAATCGCTACTTTTAAAAGCGATGGAAACCCTCCCCACTAAGCAAGCGGCTAATCAGATTGCCGAACAAACGGGCGCATCAAAACGCGATTGCTACCAATTGGCTTTAGGGTTGAAAAACTAACCATGCGCCAATCGCACCAAACGGGGCAAGTGGCGGAATGGATTTGCCTAATGCAGCTTTGGTTAACGGGCTGGCGCATTTTGGATTATCGGTGGCGCTGCCCGCAAGGAGAAGTGGATATTATTGCCAAGCGCGGCAAGATTGTTTGTTTTATTGAAGTAAAAGCACGTGCCACGCATGAGGCAGCCATTACCAGCCTATCTGCGACGCAACGGCAACGCATTAGCAATGCTGCGGGCGTTTGGTGCGCAAAAAACCCGAAATTTGTTGGTGGGCAATTGCGGTTCGATGTAATGTCAGTTTCGAAATGGCCGTGGCCAAAACGAATTAGAAACGCCTTTTAATAAGGCGCAGGGGCAATAAAATGCGTGCGATTAAATTACTCATTACCGCCATCGTCTTGATAGGGTTTACCGCAAGCTGCACTCCTGTTAGCACAGTCGTTAGTAGCATCAGCCGTGGTATGCGCGTGCATAGCCAAGACCGTACAGCAGGTGGCGCGGTGGATGACATTATTATAGAAACCACTGTTAACCACCGCTTCTTCCGCGCTGATGTGAATGACTTATTCAAAAATGTCGATGTCGATGTCATTGAAGGCCGCGCCTTTTTAACAGGCAACGTAAATCGTCACGAAACGATGGTGCGCGCAGTTAACCTCGCTTGGGAAGTTACAAGCGTGCGCGAAGTCATTAACGAGCTACAGGTTGAAAACACCTCAGATATCGTCGATGCGGCGCGAGATATTTGGGTGGAGCTGCAAATTGAAGGCGAGCTGCTGATAACCCAAGGCATTCGCAGCAGCAATTATAATATTGAAACCGTCAATGGTATTGTCATTCTAATGGGCGTTGCGCAAAATGATGCGGAGCTAGAAAAAGTGACGCAAATTATTGCCCGCACGGCGAATGTTAAACAAGTCGTCAGCCATGCTATTATGGTGGATGATCCACGCCGTATTACCCCTAGGGCAGATAAACCAGTGGTGGATGGAGCTTATCCCGCTAGCAACAATCAACCTTACGATATGAATGATTCTTACGATGACTAAACTTATCATCCAAATGGATGAACCTGAAACTTTTAATCCGCTTAAAGACTCCACGATGGCCTTAGCGTTAGAAGCGCAAGCACGCGGCATGGAAGTTTTCTATTATACCCCTAGCCAAATTGCCGCAGTCGATGGCGAAATTCTCGCCACTGTTAGAGCCATTGAGTTTTTTGCGAAGGCAGAAAATTTCTTTCAGCGCGGCGAACCAACCGTGATGAACTTGGAAGAGGCAGATACTATCCTCATCCGCCAGAACCCGCCTTATAATATGGAATATCTTGGCTGCACATGGCTGCTAGAACGGTTACAACATCCGAAAGTGTGGAACAATCCTGCGGCCATTCGCAACCGTCCCGAGAAAATATTCCCGCTCGAATTCCAAGCCTACACCCCCGCCACTTGCATTAGTGCCGATGTTGAACAATTACGAACCTTCCACCGCAAACATGGCAAACTGGTCATGAAACCACTTTACGGCTTTGGCGGTGCTGAAATTTCGCTACTAGAAGCAGGTGACACACTGCCCGCCCCCACAGACGAGCCGATGATTCTGCAAGAGTTTTTGCCCCAAGTGCAAATAGAAGAAAATCGCATCATGCTAATTAATGGCAAGATTGAGGGCGCATTTAATCGCCGCCCCCCCGAAGGCGATTTCCGCACCAATGGTGGCATTGGCGGCAGTGCGCATGTTGCCCAACTTACCGCTCGCCAAATTGAGATTGGCGAAGTGGTTGGCAAGCGCTGCAAAGCCGAAGGCCTATTATTTGTCGGCCTCGATGTGATTGGCGACTATTTAATTGAAATAAATACCACATGTCCAACAGGTATTCCCATCGTAAAACAGCTATATGATATTGATATCGCTAAAATCTTTTGGGAGGCCGCACAAACGTGCTAATAAATATTGATGGCTAAAGACACTCACTGGTTACGCAAATGCTTAAACCCTCTTCGCAGGCGCTTTAGCGAGATTTTCGCCATTTCATTCTTTACCAATTTACTCGCCTTAGCCGTGCCGCTTTACACGCTACAAGTTTACGATCGTGTGGTGGGGCATCAAGCCACCACCACCCTTATCGCCTTATCTTCGGGCGTGGTATTGGCCATCGTTTTCGACTTCTTGCTACGCACCACCCGTAGCCGCTTATTGCAAGATACCGCCATTCACATTGATGCGCATTTGGGTCGTCATCTTTACAATCGTTTTCGCGTGCTACCATTAAGTGTATTAGAATCAAAACCGACGAACTATTGGCGTTCGCTCTTTCAAGATACCCAAGTTATTCGCAGCGTCTTTTCGGGCCCATCCGCCGTACTGGTTGCTGATATTCCATTTGCGATTTTATATCTGGTGGTCATCTTCGTCATTGCCACCCCTATTGCTTGGGCATTGCTCATCATTATCCCTGCTTTCTTGGCGCTCACATGGTGGTCAACGCAACGGGTAACGCAAGCTTCGGCCAATGAAACTAAACGCAACCAAAGCCACGATATGCTCATTTCCGAAATGTTGGCAGGCCGCGTGACGGTAAAAAGCTTACGTATTGATGCAGTCACTCAGCCGCATTATGAAGACCTGCATGCCAATTCAATCGAAGACTCTTACGAGCGTGGTATGCGTACCGATATTTCCATTGCCATGGGGCAAACGCTAGCGCTTTCTAGCACCGCGCTACTGGTTACTTTGGGGGCACTTGCCATTATCAACGGCGACATGACCATTGGTGCATTAATTGCCACCACCATGCTAACTTCGCGCATTATTGCGCCGCTCAACCAGCTACTTTCTGGCTGGCGTGGGTTTGCACGCTGCAAGCAAGCGATTAATCATTTAAATGCATTAGAAACCCTACCGCGCGAACGCGATGAAAGCTCGATGGAACGCCCGCGCCCCAAAGGTTTAATGCAAGTCGATAATATTACCGTGCGCTATGAAGGCGCTGACCAACCTATTATTAAAGATTGCAGCCTCACCTTAAACCCCGGCGAAATGGTCGGACTTGTAGGGCGTAATGGTTGCGGAAAATCGACCTTAGTAAAATGCCTGCAAGGGCTCTACACACCTGAGGCGGGCCGCATTGTTTTAGACGGTGCAGACATCACCCAATTTAGCCGTTCCGAAATTACGCAATGGATTGGTTATGTGCCGCAAGAATGCTTCTTATTTAATGGCACCATTCGCGAAAACATTGCCAAAGCATGGCCCGAAGCGACAGACCAAGCCGTGCTAGCCGCTGCCAAACTCGCTGGCGCAGATGAGTTTATTATCGACCTGCCTGATGGCTATGATACCCCGATTGGCGAAGATGGAAATCGCTTATCAGGCGGACAACGTCAGCGCCTTGCCATTGCCCGTGCGCTACTTCGCAACCCGCCAGTATTGCTGCTAGATGAAGTCACCAGCAACCTCGATAGTGCTTCCGAAATCCGTTTGCGACAGCACCTGATGGCACTGTCGCAAGATAGATCAATTTTAGTGGCCACGCATTCACTGCCCATCTTACGCTCCTGCACGCGCATTTTAGTGATGGATAAAGGCACGATTGTGCAAGATGGCTTAGCCGCCGATGTCCTTAATTCTATCACAGGGCAAGACCCAGTGAGCGAGAAGAATAAAGGAGACCAGCAATGAGTAAGCTAGATACGCTATTAGCAAGTGATCGAACCATTAGTTGGCGCATTACAGCCCTACTTATTACTTTATTAATTGCCTTGTTTTTAATCTGGGCATTTGTGGCAGACTTAGAAGAAGTGGCAATTGCCACTGGCGAGGTTGTACCGCAAGAACAGATTCAAAATATTCAGCATTTAGAGGGCGGAATCGTTGAGAAGATTTTTGTAACAGAAGGTGACTTGGTCAAAAAAGGCGAGCCGCTTATTCAGCTAAATTTAACTCCTTTTATGGCCAATAAAGAAGAACTACAAATTCAATTGGAAGCCGTACAATTAAAACGCGCGCGCTTACGAGCTGAAGCCGCAGGCGAAACCACGCTAACCTTCGAAGGCGCCTTTAAAGAATACCGTAAAAAGTTAAAAGATGCCGAGCAACGCACCTTTAAAAGCCGTCAGCAAAAATTGAATAATCAGGCCGCCCAATTGCGCGACCAAAAATCGCAACGTGATTTGGATATTAAACAACTACAAGCTGAACGAAACTCTATCGGCAGCAATTTGAGTGTGACTCGTGAGAAATATAAAATCTCAAAAGATTTGGTGAAAGATAAACTTACCTCGCGTCTAGAACATCTACAGCTATCGAGTGATATGAAGGAACTGCAAGGCCGCATTAAAGTGATTGATGTCAGCATTCCACGCGCCCGCGCTGCCAAAGAAGAAGCTGAAAATAAACTTAAAGGCGTGAAATTGAATTTTCAAAATGAAGCGCAGCAAGAACTAAACGATGTAGAGCAAGCGATTGCCCGCACCAAAGAAGCGCTTAACCGCGCCAATGACCAAGTCGATAGAACCACTATCAGCAGCCCTATTACTGGCACGGTAAAATCGCTAAACAACCACACGATAGGCGGGGTAATTCAACCAGGTGCCACCGTGATGGAAATTGTACCAAAAAGTGAAAATCTTATTATTGAAGCCAAGCTCGACCCTAATGACATTGGCTTTATTCGCAAAAACCAAGATGTATTGGTAAAGGTGAATACCTATGATTATGCACGCTATGGCGGATTAAAGGGCAAGGTGAAATCCATCTCCGCCGATTCACTAACGAATGAACAAACAGGCGAGCCTTTCTTCCTCGTAAAAGTGCTGACCGATCAAAATTATTTGGGCAATGATTCTAACAGCTTCCCTATTACTGCAGGTATGCAAGTAATGGTCGATATTAAAACAGGCGAAAAATCGGTCATGGAATATATACTCAAGCCCGTCATTATGCTTCAGCATGAATCCTTCCGCGAACGCTAGACAACAAAAAATAGCCCCGCGTAAGCGAGGCCATTTCAGAAAATGTTCTTAGTTATTTAGAAATTTTATCTTGGAACAATGGGTACCCCCATTTGGTGCTTGAGTTTTTATCGTCCAACTCAACACCACCAGCATTTTTCAGCTTAATGAGTCCGCGCGGACTATTGACCGTACGCTTCAACCCTTGGTCTCTCCAACCATCAATGGTTTCATCACGAGTCGTTCTTTGATCAGCTTCACGCTGACGGGCGACTTCTGCAGCTTCATCAGCAGCACGTTGGCGAGCAGCTTCTTCGGCGGCAGCAGCGGCAGCTTCTTCAGCTTCACGTTGACGGGCGGCTTCTGCGGCTACTTCGGCAGCTTCTTCAGCTTCACGTTGACGAGCGGCCTCTTCGGCAGCTTCTT
>JALZUV010000250.1 GCA_023301245.1 Rickettsiales bacterium | reverse complement strand
GATGGATCTATCGGTATTACCGATGCAGAGCGTCGTAAATTGCAAGAAATTGCGAATGCGAATATTCAAAAAGCACCTGAAGTAGTGGTGCAAGCAAAAGAAAAACAAGCAGTTGAAGCCGCAATTATCAAATCGGCAAAAGTGAAGCAAGTCGCTAAAATTGCTAAGCCAAAACCTGTTGCTGCGCCTGCGCCGTCAAAAGCACCTGTAGTTAAGGCAAAGAAAAGCAGCGCGAGCTTAACACGCAATCGTTTGCAGCTTGGTGCATTCGGCAGTCGTTCAGAAGCTTTGAAAAATTGGGGTAAGATTAAAAGTAAATCTAGCTCACTGCTTGGCAGTAAAAAAGCGCATATAGAGCAAGCGACGGTGAAGGGTAAAACCTATTATCGTGTGCAAGCTTATCCGTTTTCGAGCAAGTCAAAAGCCGATGCTTTATGCGTGATGTTAAAGTCGCGTAATCAGCCCTGCTTTTCTGTTAAGCGCTAACCGATGCAAGCAGCAATTTACGGCTTTGAAGGCTTTGCTTTAACTGATAGTGAACGCGCCTTTTTTAAAGAAGCCAATCCGCTTGGTTACATTCTATTTAAGCGTAATTGCAATACGCCAGACCAACTTCGTGCGCTGACCGATAGCTTGCGTGAGCTTTCAGGCCGCGACCAATTGCCGATTTTGATTGATCAAGAAGGTGGCCGTGTCGCACGCCTTACTGCGCCCGAATGGGAAGTGATTCCCCCTGCCGCTATATTTGATGCGTTGGCACAAAAGAGCGAGCTTTCGATAGCGGAGCGCGGAGTTTATTTGCAAGCACGCGTCATTGCACAGCAGCTTTTTGACGTAGGGATTACGGTAAATTGCGCCCCATTGGCCGATGTGCCTGCACCTAATTCCCACGATATTATTGGCGATAGAGCCTTTGGAAAAACGCCTGAACAAGTGAGTAAATTAGCGCGCCAGCAATCCGAAGGGTTGATGGCGGGGGGCGTGCTACCTGTGTTAAAGCACATCCCTGGTCATGGCCGTGCGATGGCCGATAGCCATGAGGATTTACCCGTGGTTGAGGCCTCGCTTGAAGAGCTGGAAGCTTCTGATTTTATTCCTTTTAAGGAGTTAGCTGATATTCCATTGGGCATGACTGCGCATATTATTTACACTGCATTAGACACGCAAAATATTGCCACACAATCACCTGATATTATTTCCTTCATCCGCCAAAATATTGGCTTTGATGGATTGCTAATGTCGGATGATTTATCGATGAAAGCCATGGAAGGCAGCTTTACGCAACGTGCCGAACTTACGCTTAAAGCGGGGTGCGATATTATATTACATTGCAATGGCAAGATGGATGAGATGATAGCAGTTGCCAAAGGCACAACAGCACTCACCGAGAAATCGCATGCGCGTATGGATGCTGCATGGCAGCAGCTAGCTGTAAAATCGCAGCATCATGATAAGGTAGAGATTGCTGATATTCGTAATGAGCTAGCCGAAATTTTAGCGGCTTAACTAAACTCTAAACGGTTATAAAGTTCTAGCACCCCTGCGAAAGTAATGGGCAGGGTGATAACTAGTGGGAACACAAAAAATGCCGCAATAATATTGATGCCCACGAGCGCTAATAAAATAGAATTTAATTTACCATCATGGTTTTTGACCGTGCGGTGGCTGGATTCAATCGCGTGCCAGAAGTGATAGTTCTTTTCGACCACCAAAATGGGCGCGAAGGTGGTGCGGCTTAACAGAATGAGGCCGGGGATAATAAGCAAGCTAAGCGCGGCAATATGTATCAGCGAAAAAGCCACGCAAAACATAATTAAATTGCCCCAATTATCGCGATAAAATGTGCGCACGGCATAGAGCGAGAAGGGCAGCTGGCGCTGCATACGATGCAGCATGTGAATAAAACCGCATAAGAAAAACACGGCAGCAATGCCAATAAGAATAATGGCAGGCAATAAGGCACCTTGAGAGGCAATCAGAATAACAATAGAATAAGCCAGCGTTGCAAAAATGGCTAAGGCCGAAATTAACCCGCTTATCATATTGTTTTTAAAGAAGTCCCAGCCGTAAGCCATAATGCCAGAAAAATCGAGCTGCTTGACGATGGTGGCCGCTTCATCGCTGACGTAATCTTCATCTTGTTCGCGGAAAAAGCTGTTGAGTTGCGGGTGCAGGCGGGCAGGTTGGGCGTTTGGTTCTTTTTCTTCCATCACCAAAGTTTCGGGCGGAATAAGACCTTTACGAATCTTACGAATCATGCTGATTAAATCGTAAGGCCCATCTTGGTGCGTTTCATATCGAATGTAAAATCCCATAATCGGAATTTACGCCTTTCCGTAGCGTTCTTCAAGCAGCGAATAGAGAACCCGCAAACCTTGCGACTCGCCACCGATGGGGCGGCCTGCTAATTGGCGTAAGTTCCACGCCATCATATCAATATGCATCCATTCTTTCGTATCGACCACAAACTCCTTGAGGAAAAGTGCTGCAGTAATAGCGCCTGCATAGCCGCCTTTAGAGCTATGGTCGATGTCTGCTACTTTACTGTCGAGCATATAGCGATAGCCATCCCATAGCGGTAGCTGCCAGAGCATTTCGCCACTTTTTTCAATATGTTTGCTGACAGATTTTGTTAGCTTATCGTTATTGCTGAAATAAGCAGGAATGTCTGTGCCTGTTGCGACCCGTGCAGCGCCTGTTAAGGTGGCGGCATCTATAAGCAAATCAGGTTGTTGCGTGTCTGCTTCAGCCAGTGCATCGCATAATATGAGGCGACCTTCAGCGTCTGTATTGCTAATTTCTACCGTGATGCCTTTACGAGTTTTAATCACATCTTGCGGGCGGTAAGCATTGGCGCTGATACTGTTTTCGACCAGTGGAAGCAATACACGAAGCTGCACTTTTAAGCCCATTTTTATAATGAGTTGCGCAAGCCCAAGCATAAAGCCCGCGCCGCCCATATCTTTTTTCATCATTCCCATGCTGGAGGTGCCTTTTATGTTGAGGCCGCCTGTGTCGAAGCAAACGCCTTTGCCCACAAGGGTGAGTTTTGGGTGAGTTTTTTCTCCCCAGTTAAGCTCCACTAAGCGTGGCGCATCGTCACAGGCGCGGCCAACGGCGTGGATGGTCGGGTAGTTTTCTGTCAGCAAATCATCGCCGATAATTTCACTATATTGTGCTTTGCATGCCTTGGCGACTTTCTTGGCTTCGGCGGCAAATTCGCTTGGCCCCATGTCGCTGGTGGGGGCGTTAATTAAATCGCGCGTGAGGCAGATAGAATCGGCCATTTCTTGGGCAAGGGTGATATCGGTTTTCTTATCAAATACCAAAGTTGGGAAGTCGGTTTTCTTTTTCGAATATTTATCATATTGGTAGCAGGCTAACTGCCAACCAAGTGCCGCATGGTGGGGGCTAACTTTTTCGTTTGTGCTATCAATTATGTAATGATGTTTGCTAGAAAGTTCGGCGGGGAGTACGGCCCAGCTCCAAATATCTTGCTCGTCATCAATGCCAATAAGCACGGTTGCAAGTGTGCCATCTTCATGGGTGATAAGCGAATATTTGCCCGCTTCAGGTTTGAAGTTACTGGTTTCCAATAAATTTTGTTCGCGCTTTGAGCATTTTTTTAGCCATTTTTCATAGCTTTTATCAGTCACGGCAATAACGGGGATATCGGTTTTGAGCGTGGCACGCTGAGCTATAAATTTTTTCATAGCTTTTTATAAGATGCCGCGAGGGTAAGGTCTATCTATTTACTGCGCAAAAGGTTGAGGGTAGCGGTTTCCACATCTGCTTGCTTCATCAATGCTTCGCCGACTAAAAATGCGTAGGTTTTCGTGGCTTTTTGAATCATTTGAATATCGGCATTGGTGTTAATACCGCTTTCGCATACGACGACTTTCTTTTTCTTACGCAAGGCAGGGGCAAGTTTGAGAGTGTTATCGAGCGACACTTCAAAAGTTTTAAGGTTGCGGTTATTAATACCGATAAGGGTGATATCGGTTTTTAGCGCCTCGCGCATTTCCTTTTCATCATGCACTTCGAGCAATACATCCATGCCGAGCTTTTTGGCGAGTGCAGCATATTCATTGACTTGATTTAGGGTGAGGATGGATTTGATTAGCAAAATCGCATCAGCGCCAATGGCGCGGCTTTCGTAAATTTGGTAAGGGTCGATGATGAAATCTTTGCGCAAAACAGGTAGAGGGCATAGCGCTTTTACTTCTTCGATATAGTCATCTTTGCCTTGGAAATAATTCACATCGGTGAGGATAGAGAGGCAGGTTGCACCGCCTTCGCCATAAGCAATGGCCAGCGATGGCGGGTCAAAATCGGCGCGAATAGTGCCTTTGCTGGGGGATGCTTTTTTAATTTCGGCAATGAGGGCGGTTTCCTTTTTCTTCACCGCTTGGTTGATGCGCCCTAGGAAAGGACGAGCGAATCCTTGCTCTTTAATCTTCTCATTCAACACCGAAAGCGGATACATCTCGCGGCGGCGCGCCACATGCTGGCGCTTATCTTCGCAGATAAGCTTTAGAATATTAGTGTTATTCATTGGGCAGAATGTCCTTATTGGTGATTTCGACCAGTAGATTTAATACATGGCGTGCGGCGCTCGAGTCAATCGCTTGTTGAGCCAGTTGCACTCCTTGTTTTAAATCGGTTGTTTTACCTGCGATGATCAGTGCGGCTGCTGTATTGAAGCAGACAATATCGCGGTAAGCTGAAGGGTGGCCTGAGAGTAATTGTTCAATCGCATAGGCGTTGGTAGCCGCATCGCCTCCTTTCAATTCTTCCATTGTACAAGGCTCTAACCCAGCATCTTGCGGGGTGATGGTTTTGCGGGTGATGATGCCATCTTTTAATTCAGCAACATGGGTTTCGCCCGTTAGGCTAATTTCATCTAGCCCGCCGTGACCATGCACCACCCACGCATGCACTGCGCCGCATTCGCGCAATACTTCGGCTAAAGGTTCGATAAGGTCTTTGCTATACA
Source organism: Rickettsiales bacterium (assembly GCA_023301245.1). GTDB lineage: Bacteria > Pseudomonadota > Alphaproteobacteria > Rickettsiales > JALZUV01 > JALZUV01. The sequence continues at coordinate 3,349 of JALZUV010000250.1, read as the reverse complement.
CCCCCATTAATTGCCGCTTTACGCTGGCAGGGTTGGAGAGTGGGCCGAGCAAGTTAAACAAGGTGCGTAATCCCAACTCTTGGCGCACAGGGGCGACGTGGCGGGTAGCTTTATGGTAGTTGGGTGCCATTAAAAAGCATAAGTTGCAACGTCTTAGTGCCTCTTGCATGAGTTTAGGCGAGGCCGCTAGTACCACATCGAGCTTCGCCATCACATCAGCCGAGCCTGACTTGGAGCTGACCGAGCGGTTGCCATGTTTTACCACGGGTACGCCGCAGGCCGCCGTTACAATGGCCGTGGCGGTGGAGATATTGTAAGTGCCTGTAGCATCGCCGCCTGTACCGCATGTGTCGATAGCATTTTCAGGTGCATCAAATTGCAGCGCTTTTTGCCGCATGGTGAGCGCCGCACCTGTGAGTTCTTCCACCGTTTCGCCTTTGATGCGTAAGCCAATAAGTAACGCGGCCATTTGCGCAGGAGTAGCACCCCCTAGCATCATAATATTGAAGGCGCGTGTGGCGTGTTCAAGGCTTAGATCGTGGCCATTGGCCACTTGTTCGATAAAATATTTGAAAGGAATTTCGGTCATGCTTTTACCTCATTCAAGAAGTTCTGTAGCAGCTCGTGCCCTTGTTGCGAGGCGATACTTTCTGGGTGGAATTGTACGCCATGAATGGGCAAGGTTTTATGCTGAATTCCCATGATGATATTATCATCGGTTTGGGCAGTAATTTCCAAACAATCAGGCAAGGTTTCGCGCTCAATAATGAGTGAGTGATAGCGCGTAACTTCTAATGGGCTTTTTAAGTCTTTAAACAAGCCGCTATTATCATGGGTAATGCTGCTAACCTTACCGTGCATGGGGTGAGTGCGAATAATATTGCCGCCAAAACTTTGACCAATGGCTTGATGGCCAAGGCATACTCCCAGTAACGGCAGGGGGGTAGCGGCGTGGGAGTTTTGTTGAATCACTTCCAAACAAATGCCTGCATTATCGGGGTTGCTGGGGCCAGGGGAGATAACGATTCCATCAGGCTTTTGGGCGAGCAGTTCGGATGCCGTTAGCGCATCGTTACGCAGCACTTCGACTTCTGCGCCAAGCTCGGCAAAATAATGCAGTAGGTTGTAGGTAAAGCTGTCGTAATTATCAATGAGGATGAGTTTGCTCATGAGGTCACCTCAAATTGTTCGGTCATTTCGGCGGCGCGCATTAGGGCTTTGGCTTTATTACGCACTTCTTCATATTCGCTTTGTGGGTCAGAATCGGCGACGACTCCTGCACCTGCTTGTAGGTGAAGATGACCTTCTTTAATCAGCGCAGTACGCAGGGTAATGCAACTATCCATTTCGCCTTGGGTTGAAAAATACCCGACACAACCACCATAGAAACCACGGCGTTGGGGCTCCAATTCATCAAGCAATTGCATGGCACGAATTTTTGGCGCGCCTGTAACTGTGCCAGCGGGGAAGCCTGCCATAAGCGCTTCGATTGCCGTTTTGCCTTTATCTAATTCACCTTCAACATTGGATACAATATGCATCACGTGGCTATAGCGTTCAACCAACATACGTTCGGTTACTTTCACGCTGCCGCCTTGAGTGACGCGGCCTACATCGTTGCGGCCTAGGTCGAGCAGCATAAGATGTTCGGCCATTTCTTTAGTATCGTTAAGTAGTTCTTGTTCGAGGGCATTATCTTCGGCCTCATCAATCCCGCGTTTGCGCGTGCCTGCAATTGGGCGGATGGTGACGGTGCTATCTTTTACGCGCACTAAAATTTCAGGACTTGCGCCGATGATGGTGGCATCGTTTAGTTTCAAATAAAACATATAAGGCGAAGGGTTTAAAAAACGCAACGCCCGATAAAATGCCAAAGGTTGTTGGGTGAAAGGCGTAGTAAAGCGCATGGAAGGCACGATTTGAAATACCTCGCCTGCGCGGATAAACTCTTTGGCTTGTTTGACAATATCCATAAAGCCATCGGGGCTCATGTTCGTATCAAACTCTAGCTCGGTAGTTTGGGTTTCCACTGCAACAGCGGGCAGGGGTGTGATGTTTTGTAGCTGTGCAATGAGCGTTTTCAAACGCATTTTCGCGGCGGCCATTTCTGCCTCGGCTTGCGGTTTATCCATCGGGCGCGTTGGCCAGATAGGCGTGGCTAGCGTAAGGCTGTCGTTGGCATTATCATGCACTAACATAAAGCGTGGACGCATAAAGCAACCATCGGGCAGGCCGCTGGGGCCTTCTTTATCGGAGGGTAAATCTTCTACCTCGCGCACCATTTCGTAGCCCATCATACCGATTAAGCCAGCGACCATGGGCGGTAAGTTTTTCGGTAAGGGCATTTGATGCTGTGCGATGAGGCTTTCGAGCGAGGCGAGAGGCGCTTGTTCAACGGGTTCGCCATTGATGCTGGCTTGCCCATCTTTACAGCTCCAAATTAAATCAGGGTCATAGGCTAGCACGCTATAGCGGCCACGCTTATCGCCACCCGTGACGGATTCTAGCAAGAAGGCATAGTCTTGGCCTTGGCTAAGTGTGTTAAATACGCTGACAGGCGAGAGGCCATCGGCCACCACCATTTGAGTTAGCAAATAAGGTTTGCCTTGGGTGAGTTGTTGAATCGTATCATCCATTAGCGGCTAAGCTGGGCAATCGCCTGTTCATTCACCTGAATTTCGTATTTTTCCGAAAGATGCTGCAAGTAAAGCGAGAGCATATTTTCGCCATATTGTTTTTGCAACTCGGCAACAATTTTCTCAACTTCCACGTTGGTGCTATTGGCTGCCACTTCTGCTTGTTTATGAACCTTGGTCACTTTCGCCATGAGGTAGCTGCCTTTTTCGGCATCTAACAAATAGGCGTTGGTTACGGCACCCACAGGTTTTTGGAATAGCTCTTGACGAATAGCGGGTGGTAGCTCGGTAATGCCTCTTGGCGAGTCGCCACTGACTTTAAACCTATTGACGCGGATAGGGTGGAATATATCGCTATTGAGCTTCGAAGCATCGGTTTGCGTAGCGCTCGCAAGGCTCAATGATTTCTCACGGCGAGCATCGCGGATAGCTTTCGCTTTCCATGCAGTTGTCACGGCGGGCTTGATATCTGAAAGTTCAGGAATGTAAGATTCCTCACGTTCGCTTAAAGCCACTAACAAGTAAGCGCCGTCTTTTTCTTCTACCAAGCTGCTGTCAGTTTCATCCTGTAGTTTGAAACCTGCATTTAAGAGCGAGTCCGAAAGTTCTGTACCCACGGCAGTAGCTTCATGGTTGAGGCCTTTATTATTCATCAGGGCTGACTCTTGTACGGTTAGGCTAAAGTCTTTTGCTGCTTCTTGTAAAGAAATGCC
>JALZUV010000249.1 GCA_023301245.1 Rickettsiales bacterium | reverse complement strand
GAGTCTTTGCTTTTTTGATCGTTTTTAGGATCGAACAGCCCATCAACAATGCCTTTGTCTACAAGGAACTTACTGATTGCATCCATCGTAGCTATGCGTTCTGTAAAAATCACCAGGCGGTCACTATCTGTTGGCGGCTGTTTTTGAATAAAGTCCGCTAAGTACTCAAGCCTAGTCGATGAGCCTAACTCATCTATGTCGACAAGGATGTCGTTTAGTGCCGTCTTTGCATTGTCAATAAGGCTCGTATCGGTTGTTTTTAGTTTTTCTAGGTTTTTGACTTTTTTGCTAACCGTGTCTTTTAGAGCTGCTGGGCTGCTCAAAAAGGACTTTATGAGCGTCGTTTTAAAAAGCTCTTTGGCGCCGCGTTTTGAGTTTGATTTTTTTGCACTAAAATAATCTGAGCGTTTATCTAGCTCGTGCAGATACATCAAAAGGTTGATCTCTTTTTCAGACATTGCGATAGGCTGGACGTCTTGACGGCGAGTCCCGATGTTTTGCTCGGCAAGCTCTTCTTTGATGTAGTCGGTGTTTCTTGTTCGGCGAATAAAGTGCTGATCAAAATCTTCAAAAGTAAACTCTTCGTCGTTTTTGATTTTAGTTCTATCAAGAAGCTTGATCAAACTCGCAAAGCCTTTTTTGGTCCCATCGTGCGGGGTAGCAGACATTAAAATGACTGAGTTAGCCCTTTGTGCAATTCTGCTTGCCGTGCGGTGCCGAGCTGAGCCCCGGCCTTGTTTAGTGCGGTCTGCGACATTGTGACATTCGTCAATGATGAGTACATCCCAGTCACAGTCTTCTAGCCATTTTTGATAAGCTTTTATCTTGAGCGTATCAATGCTGACAATGGCTTTGTCGTAGTGATAGAACGGGTTCATAGCCGAGGGCAGGTCTTGGCGTAGTTTTTGGATTCCTTTGGAATCCAATCTGTGAAAAGGAATCGAAAATCTTCCCCACATTTCGTTTTGAAACTGCTCTAAAATAGCTTTGGGTACGGCGCACAATACACGTCTTGCTTTTCCTCGCCTCATTAGCTCGGAGAGCAGAACGCCACACTCGATGGTTTTACCCAAGCCGACCGCGTCTCCTATGAGTAGTCTTGCACGATCCATATTCAGTGCATGTGCCGCAGGTCTTAGCTGGTAGTCAAAAGGGCTAACAGCACCGTGGGTTCCTAGGTACAGTGCCCCGTTTCTGGGGAGTAAGCGCCTTAGGTTGGCTTCGAAGAATAGCTTGGATTTGGCCTTGCTTGCTAACACAGGCTCTATGTCAGCGGCGTCAATAAATTCAATGTCAGTGTCTATATCGGTCATGAAGCAGTATGTTTGACCTTCGCAGATCCCGTTTAAAGCTCTTGCTTCAACCGTCCAAACATCAGAAGACTCTTCAAACTGCTTGGCCGCTTCGACCTGCCAGTCTTGTCCTCTTACCCTAATTCTTTGACCAGGACTGAACCTTCGTTTGATCTTTTTTACTACTGCCATCGGCACCCTCACTTAGATAAACAAGGGGTCCTTTGAGCCTTCTCTAAGACACCTTCTTTTGCTCTGCAATGTGATTTAATTCTTCACCAAGGCTAAAGGTTTCAACTACCCTTTCTAGCACTTGATGGTCGTCTTCAAAGCCATCAATGCCCTCGAAGTCAGCGTTACCGTCATCTTCATCTATGAAGTATTGGACGGCAGCCAGGACGTAAGGAACATGTTCGGCTTGAGGATTTTGCCGAGCTAGTTCAAGTAGTTGAGTTGATTTCAAATACAATTTTTTTGCTAACTCAGAGTCTAAAAATTCATTTTCTGACATTGCAGCATTTAGGCGTTCAGAAAACATATCGAGCTGTTTTTGCATAAACTCGATCAGCATGGATCGAGACAACACGTGTTCCAAATTTTCATCAAATGCTTTTTGTACAGAAGGTGAAAAACCCTCAACTAAAATTTTACGCATGCTTGTTCCTCTGACATGAATTGGCTCGGTCAAAATTGCCTTGTTTGTGGCTATAGGAGGTATGCTCCTTTGGGGCCCATTTGGTTTATCGACTAAATAAATCCTGCCTTTAGGCGAAGGTTCTGGTCCTTTGATAAAGCTCCCAATTTTGTTTGGGGTGATAGGGCTTGAGCCTCAAAAATCTTCATATAAATAAATGGTTATGCCGTTTGGAACAGTGTTTTTAAATCCTCAACAGAACGCCTAAGGAAATAGAGTTTTTCGACGATAAAAAACAGGAGCTAAACGGATTTTTTGATTTGAAAAAAGAAGGCAGGTTTTGAATGGGTGCAGCAAAGAAAATTATTCTTCCTACAGGATTTGAACTTGCAGAGTTTTCGAAGATTGACCTGAAAAACCACCCGGCTCTTAACGAGTCTTGGCTGCAATCCATTATCGCTGAGGACCCTTCTATTATCGGGCTAGGGGAGTTGGATCTTTTAGCTAGAGAAAGAAGGCAGCCTCAAGGCGGGAAGCTAGACCTGTTGTTATCAGACTCTAGTAACAACCGAAGATATGAAGTTGAGGTTCAGCTAGGGGCTACAGATGAGTCTCATATAGTTCGTTGTATTGAGTACTGGGATATCGAACGGAAAAGGTATCCTGCTTATGATCACGTGGCAGTGTTAATCGCAGAGGATGTCACGTCAAGGTTTTTAAACATTATTTCTTTGATGGCTGGCAATATACCAATCATAGCTCTCCAGCTAACCACATTAGAGGTAGACGGAAAAATAGTCCTTCACTTCACAAAGATACTTAATCAAACGACTCTACGTGAAGATGATGATCCTGCTATTAGAGACTTAGAGCCCAAAGACCGTGATTATTGGCTCAAAAGGTCTAGCAAAGAAGCTGTTGCTCTTACAGATAAAACTCTCAGCCTGATTAATGAAGTAGATAAAACTCGATATTCATTAAATTACAACAAATACTATATAGGCTTAACAGATGGAGTCCGGTCAAATAACTTTGCTATCTTTAAGCCAAAGAAACTTTTTACTCATCTTTCAATTAGAGTCTCAAATTCAGAAGAGTGGGTCGAAAAACTAGCAGAGCGCGGAATCGAAGCTGTTTTGCATGAGGCTGGACGGATCCGAATGACTTTTAAACATCACGAGTTTGATTTGATCAAAAACAATCTATCGGACCTATTTAAAGAAGCATATAATCAAGCGCGTTGAAAAGAGGACGGGTATAGTTCTGTAAAAATTTTCTATCCCAATGTGGTTTTTGTTAGCTGTAGGCAATACAATCCTTCGGGTTTAGGTCGTCACGACAGGCCAAAAGTTAACCTTGAAAGTGTTTGTTTAACGCTTAGAACGCATCGTAGAAATGCACGATGCTTACTTGAATTACGCTGCCTGTTTTTCTTGCTCTTTGTGGTCGCTTGAAAGTTCGTCGATCGAGTTTACTTTCCTTACGATTTTGGCAATTTCTTTTTCACTATTTTCCCACCAATCTGTTGACCATATTCTGTGGATAACCCACCCCCTGCTCTCAAGCAGTTTTTGTCTTTCCATGTCTTGGTGGACCTGTAGGGCCCCTGAATGAAATGCTTTACCGTCTGCCTCAATACCTAGGATGTACTTGCTAGGGTCATTTTTATCTCGAATGGCCATGTCGATTCTGAAGCCGCCTGTTTTGACCTGGAGAGCGACTCGGTTTGGAAACAATCTTTTCAGTTCATCATATATTTCTTCTTCGAGCACAGACTCTGTATAACCTAATTCACCGTCGGCTCGGATTTCTTCTTTTTCGGTCTTTACCGAGTCTGTTCCTAGCCACTTAAGTACATTGTCAGACATTTTACTGTCTCCCTCCGAGACTGCTTTTGCATATCTTAGGTAAGCGTAGAATAGCGCTCTCTCTTTCGAGATGCGCTTGGTTTCGTTAAGATCTGCCATGTATTCATTTGCAGGGATGCTGCATACCATTACAATTTTTTTCTTTGCCCTTGTTACGATTACATTCAATCGTTTTTCTCCACCTTTTTTGATCAAAGGACCAAAATTTCGTAGAAATTTTCCATCATTATCTTTGCCAAAGGTAGAGGAAATAATCATAATATCACGCTCGTCTCCTTGGACCTCTTCGAGGTTTTTTACGAATATCCCTCGATCCTCGCCGCCTGAACTAATTGTTCTTAGGTTTGCCATAATAGCTTTGAAGTCTGGATCTCTCTCTTCTTTATCGTAAATGTATTTGTTGATTTTATCTCTTTGCTTTTTATTAAAACTAACAATTCCAATAGAAGAGTTACAATGCTCTGGCGTTTCAGACAGACGCACGATTTGCTTGATAACCTGTTCAGCCTCGGCGGTATTTGATTGATTTTCGTAGGTACCACTGCATTCCACGAATTCAATGGCTCTGTGTGTTTTGTCGCTGCCGATCTTAGGTGGGATTGCCTTGAGTTTCCCGTAATAGAACGCCGCATTAGAGAATTCGATCAATTCAGGGCTCTCACTTCTATAGTGGGTTGTTAGCATCACACTGTTTGCTACCATAGAGTTAGTGATTGTTAGTAAGTCATCATTCTCTGATAGGACATTCTCTAATTCAGATTGATTTACTTCTTGTTCGCCGAGGTTTTCATAATCTATTTTTTTTATAGCAGTGTCAGCAGTTTTAGCGTTGAAAAATGCTGTCGGAGGCATTTGGTTCTCGTCCCCAGCCACGATCATTTTGTCTGATCTCAGTGCTACAGGTAAACATTCTTCAATGCGACATTGAGATGCTTCGTCAAAAATAACTAAGTCAAAAAGAGATTCTTCTAGTGGGAATATTTTACAGATAGTTTCTGGGGCTGCTATCCAAACAGGGAACACCGTAGACATGATTTTAAAGTCAGCTTTAACAGCATCCCGTAAGCTCCTTGAGTTCTTGCCTCTCAACGAGAATTTTGTCTTTATTCTAGAAATAGGGTGTTCATTGACGGCGAGTCTGGCGCGAGTCTCGTTTTCTCCCCGGATGTGCTCTGGGATCTGAGCTCGAATACTGTCCTCAATGTTTTTAATTTTTTGCCGTATTTCGGTGTAATACTCGGCGGTGCATTTTTTTACTAGTGGTTGCTTGGATCTAATAAATACAGACTCTTTTTCTAACAGGCAGTATTCGATGTAGTTTGACCACAATCTATCATCGCGGGTTTCTGTAAATGATTCGATTTTTGTTACTATGTCCTCGCCTATCTCCACTTTTAATTTTGATCGTATTTCTCGGTACGTAGTGAGATCTTCAAGCCGGCTCAGCTGTTCAGGGAACTCTCTTAAAAAATTTATGGACTCATGTAGAAACAAGCCAATTGCAGCGTTCCCCAGTATCTCGCTTTTTTTCTGTACCCACAGTTCATTACGAAAGAAAAACCCGATGCCATCTAATTTAGATGCAAATAAAGATAGGTTAGATCGGTATTCCGCTGCTACGTCAATGTTTGTTTCATTTAGGATGTCGCCATCAGGTTTTAGTATGATCGAAAAACCATATCTTCCAGTGTGTTCTAGTAGTTCTGGTAAGCCTGTGTATCCACATTTCCTGATCAAGGCGTTCAGGGAGCTGGAGTGGCTTAAAACAGACGAAAGTTTTTCGAAATCTATTGAAAGGCCTTCGCCGGTAAGCGTAGAGTGTAGTTTACATAGCTCTCGCCCATAAATAGTGCGGTTAACAACATCTATTAAATCTGGTGCCTTTGTAACTATTTTAGGTAAGGCTTGGAAATTTACGTCGAAGATTTGATTTATATATTGACATTTATTTTTCATGAATTGTTTTGAAAAGAACCAAAACCAAGACTTTCGCTCTTTGCCGATAGCCGTAAGTATGTCCTTTATGGAATCTAACTCTTTCTCGTTCTGTGGCAACTTGTGGTTGAAAGATTCAAACTCTGACGTAGATACGTTTGAATTTCGAAGCTTCTCTGAAACTGACAATAGTTCAGTTAACACGTCGCAATGGGTCTCAACATTGTTTGCTAAGTCTGCATGTCGGAGTAAGCCAAGGCCATCTTCATCGAGGTTAGCTTGCATTTTTTTAGAAATTTTCCGTAAGGAGTCAATCTGCTTTTCATTTAATCTGGATTGATCAATGGCAACATAACTTGGGTCTATGACTATTTTTGCGAGAGACCTCGCTGAGGCAATAATCTCTTTGATTTTCGCGATAAAATTTGATTTTACAACCGGCGTTATCTCGTCGGTGCTTATGGCAATCATTTTTGAGAGCGAATCTACCCACGGTTGGGAGCGAAAAAAGTAATTCTGAGCTTGCTCAGCGGTTTTTAGTAAGCTTTGTTTGGACTCTGAATCAAATTTTTTTGATATCTCCATGGGCTTTTTTAGTGATTCAGGTAGTAGAGACACTAGTTTATTGTACCTTGCTGTTACCTGTGTCCATGACATTCCTAGGCTGCCCCTAAAGTTCGCGGCGACCCTCATAGCAGAGTATTCTTGTTTTGTTCGGCCCAGGTGTGCTTTTTCTTCATGTATGTTCGTGGTACTCGTATATGGAGTGGTCGCATTGACCTGATCCTCGCGATACGCGCGAATTTTTTTAAAGACATCAGCTCTGTCCTTTTTGAAGTCTTTAATATAAAGGCAAAGGTTGTCGAGACCAGTTCCGGAGAGTCTTTTAACAAGTACATCCATGGCTGGGTTTTTTTCACAGCAAACCAGGACTTTTTTTCCTTCTAATAAGCCCTGGCAGATAATCTCTGCAATTACCTGTGATTTGCCAGTCCCGGGAGGACCCTGGATAATCATATCGTTGGATCTTAATGCAGTAAAAACTGCCTCGCTTTGAGATTCGTTGGATGGAAGAATTGTGACATCTGAGTGCGTAGTGTGGTGGTCGGCGGAGTCTCCGGTATTTTTGTTTGCATTCAGCAGGCGGGATACTGTCCTATAAGAGTCTGCGCCTTTGTTTCTTATCTCTGTCATATCTCTGATAATTGACTCTTTTTGGTGTTCAAAAACACCAAGGATGCCACTCATGAATATTTTATGGGTCGTAGCATTTTTCACAGACTCAGCGGTCGGCATGGGAACTATTTCTTTTTTCGTAGGCGTTTCGACGTCACCCATCACAGATAACATATGGGAAATGTGGAGATCGACCTCATCGCTATCTAAAATATCGTCGTCAAAAAATGAATCCGGGAGTTTGTCGATCGTTATGTCGCGCTTGCTTTTTAAATAATCATTCAACGATAAATTCTGGTCGCACCTTCTCCCAGACTGAACATCAAGAGATATTTGCCACTGCATTTTGTTTTGTTTAACTAGCTTTAGTGGCCATATAAATATCGGTGCGACAATACTTTTGGTGTCTTTGTCTTTTTTGATACTAATCATAGGATAACCAAGTCCAAATGTTTCGTATCCCTTGTCTTTTTTTGCAAGCCCAACCTTAGAGAGAACTTTCCTTAGCTGATCATCAAGGATTTCAGCTTTATTTTGAATTTTGGTTTTTATTTCGAGTCGCTGTTCTTTTGTAAGATCCGTTAGACCTTTTCTCTCAATGTAGTCATCTACGACTGTTTCATTTATTCTCAAATCAATTGATATTGATGCAGAGGCAGAGCTCATTATTTTTTTTATCAGTTTAGATGCAAGGTCATCATCGATAGCATTTAAACCAGAGAGGTCTATTCTGTCCTGTCGTCTGCCTGGTATTGCATTTAAAAAAAGTGACCTAAAGCTGGCATCGCGGAGGCGCTCAATATATTTTTCTAAGGATTCGTCAGCTAGCTTCAATT
>JALZUV010000248.1 GCA_023301245.1 Rickettsiales bacterium | reverse complement strand
CTGAAGGATTTAATCTCTTCTTCAAATTGCAAAAACTTATTACGATGGCTCGAGCGGTTGCTCTTTCCGAGTATCTCGGTAGCGGTCAATAGTTCGGTGTATTTTTCATCCATTTGCTCGGTGGAGTCGTGGTAAATGGTTTGGATATCATCTTTCCACAAGTGGGTGCTACTATAGCGATATTCGCCGGAGATCTCCTGGCGGCGATGATGGCTTTTACGTTTTTCTTCAAATAGCTTGTGGTGGTTATTCTTATAATCATGCTTTAAGCTATGAGTATGAGCAGAAAGCGTTTTATTGCTATCTTCTTTAGAGTTATCAAGCAAAACCTTATGCTCCTCTATTGCTTCTTGCACATATTTATAGAGTATATTTTCAATGTTAAACTTCGCATCGCCGCCTTTATACTTATATTGGCTGCCATATTCTTTCGTAAGAAGTTTGTTAACCACATCCACATAGTCGGAGAATTTCTTTTCAAAGGCAGTCATTTCGCCGTTGTTAAGTGATTTTTTCAGCGTTAGTAGCTCATCAATCGCCTCTTGTTTCTCGCCGAAACTAAGCTTCGCTACATAAGTGTTTTGCCCACTATCATACTGGTTCACATCTCGCGATGAATCATGCAATGCTTCCAGTTTGTCATCAATATGACGATTATAATATTCTAAGCGCTGAGGTTTAACATCCATAAGGGTAATTATAGGCGCAAAATGTTAAGAGATTATTACAGCCACTTGCTAAATTAAACCGTAACCGTTAGTTTCAACCGCAAAACAAGGAAGAGTAGGCACCATGGGCGAAAAATTTATTTATCACATGCAAGATTTGAAAAAATCTTACACGGGCGGAAAAGAAGTATTACGAGGTATTCACCTTAGTTTTTACCCAGGTGCAAAGATTGGCCTATTAGGCCCCAACGGTGCTGGTAAATCGACCCTTTTAAAAATTATGGCAGGTGTTGATACAGAGTTTTCGGGCGAAGCTTGGGCAGCAGAAGGCACTAAAATTGGTTACCTAGAGCAAGAACCTCATTTAGATGAATCGTTGACGGTGATGGAAAATATCCTCCTCGGTTTGGCGGAAAAGAAAGCCCTCGTTGACCGCTATAACGAAATTATGGCTGACTATACTGACGAAGTGGCTGATGAAGCTTCTGATCTGCAAGATAAAATAGATGCAGCAAATGCGTGGGATTTAGAGCGCGAAGCAAGCGTGGCGATGGATGCTTTACGCACTCCGCCCGGTGATTCGGAAATTGCGAATCTTTCAGGTGGTGAAAAACGCCGCGTTGCACTGTGTAAGTTATTACTCGAAAAACCCGACATGCTATTGCTCGATGAGCCGACCAACCATCTCGATGCCGAATCGGTTGCATGGCTTGAGCATTTCCTCGCCGATTATGATGGTACTGTGGTGATGATTACCCACGATAGATATTTCCTTGATAATGTAACGGGTTGGATTTTAGAACTCGATAACGGTAATGGTATTCCTTACGAAGGAAATTATTCCACTTACCTTGAAGCGAAAGCTAAACGCGAAAGCCAAGAAAAGCGTGAAGAAGGCAATAAACAAAAGAAAATTGAAGAAGAATTAGAGTGGGTTCGTAGCTCGCCGAAAGCGCGTCAAACTAAGTCAAAAGCGCGTTTGAAAAGCTTCGACGAATTGGTGCGAAACGCAGCTGAAAAGCGTAGTGGCCATTCGCAAATTATTATTCCAGCGGCAGAACGTCTTGGTGAAAATGTGATTAGTGCAGAAGGCATTAACAAAGCATTCGGCGAACGTCTGCTTATTGATGATATGAATTTTGATATTCCGCCCGGTGCAATTGTCGGCATTATCGGTCCCAACGGTGCAGGTAAAACGACACTGTTTAAGATGATAACCGAACAAGAAACACCTGATAGCGGTAGCATTAAAATTGGCGAGAGCGTGCAGCTTGGTTATATTGACCAATCGCGCGATTCACTCGATGGTTCAAAGACGGTGTTTGAAGAAATTTCAGGTGGTACGGATATGCTGTACCTTGGTAAAACCGAAATGAAATCTCGCGCTTATTGTTCGGCCTTTAACTTTAAAGGTTCTGATCAGCAGAAGAAAGTAGATCAAATTTCAGGTGGTGAGCGTAATCGTGTGCATTTAGCTAAAATGCTAAAAGCAGGTAATAACGTTATCATGCTCGATGAGCCAACTAACGATTTGGATATTGAAACGTTACGCGCACTTGAAGATGCGCTGCTTGAATTCGCTGGTTGCGCTATTGTTATCTCGCATGATCGTTGGTTTTTAGATCGCATCGCGACTCATATTCTGGCCTTTGAAGGCAATAGCCACGTTGAATGGTTTGAGGGTAACTTCGCTGATTATGAGAATGATTACGAACGCCGCTACGGTCATAAATTTGAGCCTCGCGCTATCAAGTATAAGCCTATTGCACGTAAAGCAGGTTAGGTTAATGGTATTTTAGGAAGTTTACGTTACTCTCTAGTTAATTACAGGAGATTAGAGTGAATCATTCTAAAGATATTACGCGGCGTGCTTCAGCAATAGGCCCCATGGTAACTGAATTTTATAAGGTTGCAGATAAAGCTTATGGCATTATTAAAGAGCATGTTCCTAAAGAACAGCGTGATAGCGGTTGGATGCTTGTGCTTGCGAATTTGAAGAATAGCAAAGATGATCTTGTCGGCACTAGTTATAGGAAAGACTCGCAAGAAGCGAAAGAGCAGTTCTTAGATTTAGCATTAACAATTAACGAATCGACTCAAGCAGTTATTCTTCACTTAAATAACTATCAGGATTTAATTAAACAAAAGCCAGGGCTGACTTTTCTAGTTAGTAGGTTGGATGAAACTGCAGTAAAAATGAATGAAATATTAGACTTAGATAAGCCGTTTAATTTAAATTCCCAATCAAATAATAATTTTGGTTTTGCACGAAATTAAACTCTTCTGCCTGCGTGTGTAATTAAAACCGCTTCGCCTTTTATAGGTGCCTTGAAAACAACCTCGAGCTGTCTACAGCCTGCCAGCAATTCCGATGAGCTTTAAATCTCCAATCACCTCATCTGGCCTAGCGGGAGAGTATTGAAGCTCATTATCAATGGGTTCATTAATAGATGAATTATAATTCGAAGCCTTTATTTTTCGTTAACCACGGCTTTTCAGCTAGTTAATTTAGGGTGATAAATTCGGCCATGATGCGTTTGGTTTCGCCGTTGTTGAAGGCAATTTCTAGTGCATCGTCTTTATTTTTAATGATAATACCTGCGCCAAATTTTGCATGGTTCACTTTAGTGCCAGGCGAATAGGTGCCGCGAGATTCTTGCGGTAGTTTTGGCTTTTTGGGCAAGCCACCAAAGCTGCCGCCTGCATTTTTCATGACACTTGCCATTTCATCAGCAAAGTTGCTTCGGCTTTGCGAGAAGCGGCTATATTGCTGCTTACTGTAATGGTCTTGGCTTTGAATATGTTCTGGCGGTAGCTCGGTTATAAAGCGCGAAGGCACGGTAGATTGCCATTCAATGCCGCCTTTGGTAAAGAATCTGCGGCGTTCTGCATGACTAATAAATACCTGTTTACGCGCACGGGTAATGCCGACATAGGCCAGACGGCGTTCTTCTTCTAAGCCTTCTTTGCCCGATTCATCTAAGGATCGTTGATGCGGAAATAAACCCTCTTCCCAGCCGGGTAAGAATATTACATCAAACTCTAGCCCTTTGGCGGCGTGGAGGGTCATGAGTGTTACCATTTGCCCGTCATCGCCACGGTTAGCTTCGGCAATATCGGTGACTAAACTTACATGTTCCAAGAAGGCCGATAAATCTTCAAAGTCGCCCATAGCGCGTACTAGCTCGCGTAAGTTCTCAAGGCGGCCATTAGCTTCGGCGTTCTTTTCTTTTTCCCACATAGCACGATAGCCCGATTCATCGAGAATCATATCGGTTAGTTCGCCGATGGGTAGGGTGGTTTTGATGCTGCGCCAGCGGGCAAATTGTTCAAGCAAAAAGGCGATAGAATCGGCTACTTTACCGCGCATTTGTTT
>JALZUV010000247.1 GCA_023301245.1 Rickettsiales bacterium | reverse complement strand
ATGAAGTCACTAGAGTCTGATGTTGTACGTGGCGACCTAATCAAAACGAAAAAACGTATTGATGGTCGTGGCCCAGCTGATGTTCGTGCTATTGCTTCAGAAGTTGATTTGCTTCCTAAAACTCACGGTTCAGCATTGTTCACTCGTGGCGAAACTCAAGCGCTTGTTACGGCAACGCTTGGTACTGGCCAAGATGAGCAATTGGTGGATTCAGTTGAAGGCGAATATCGTCAAAACTTCATGCTACATTATAACTTCCCTCCATTCTCAGTAGGCGAGGCGGGCTTCTTGAAGTCGCCTGGTCGTCGTGAGATTGGTCATGGTAAGCTAGCATTCCGTGCGATTAAGCCAATGATGCCGACGAAAGACGAATTCCCATACACGGTTCGTATGGTTTCGGAAATTACGGAATCTAACGGTTCATCTTCTATGGCGACTGTTTGTGGTACGTCACTCGCGATGATGGATGCTGGTGTTCCTTTGAAAGCTCCTGTTGCGGGTATCGCAATGGGCTTGGTTAAAGAAGGCGACGACTTTGTTGTTCTATCAGACATCCTCGGCGATGAAGATCACCTCGGCGACATGGACTTTAAAGTTGCAGGTACCGATAACGGTGTGACTGCACTTCAAATGGACATTAAAGTTGCTGGTATCACGCAAGAGATTATGCAAATTGCTCTCGACCAAGCTGGCGAAGGCCGTAAGTACATTTTGAAAGAGATGAGCAAAGCAATGACCGAAGCTCGTGATGAAGTGAATGGCAACGCGCCACGCATTACCACCATGAAGATTGACCCTGAGAAGATTCGTGAAGTGATTGGTACGGGCGGTAAAGTGATTCGTGAAATCACTGAAACCACTGGCGCTAAAATCGATATCGACGAAGATGGTACAATTCGCGTATCAGCTGTTGATGGCGATGCTGGTAAAGCCGCTGTTGACTGGATTAACGGCATTGTGCAAGAGCCAGAGCCAGGTGCAATTTACACAGGTAAAGTTGTACGTGTAGTAGACTTTGGTGCATTTGTTAATTTCATGGGCAGCAAAGATGGCCTCGTGCATATCTCTGAGCTAAACGACGACCGTGTTGAGAATGTTTCTGACGTTGTTAACGAAGGTGACGAAGTTAAAGTTAAGTGCATCGAGATTGATGGTCGCGGTAAGGTTCGCCTTTCTATGCGCCTAGTCGATCAAGAGTCTGGTAAGGATTTATCTGACGAAAAAGAAGCGCCAAAAGCGGCTCCTTCAGGCAAACGCGAAGGCGGTGATCGTCCACGTCGTCGTAAAGAAGCATAAGCTGAAATAAAAAAGCCATCCTAACTTAGTGAATTTATCTTATTAAGATAATTCACTTCGTTAAGGATGGATTTTTTTCATTGCCCTTCAGATGAAAGGCGGAGCTTCTAATCATTGGCTTGCTTAATGTACAGATGCTCACCTACTTTAACATCAAACTGAATAAGATCATGCTTGGTTAATTCAATGGTGCCATCGATGCCAATAATGGTCGATTTTCTCATATTACCTTTTACGAGTATTACACGCGTAAGCGGTAAAAGAAATGGGACTCTTAGATAGAATTCCTCTTTTCCATAACTATTAATTCTGGCCATGGTGAAGTTTTAAAAGGTTCCTCCTCACTTTAAATATTTAAAGTTATTAGGCGCTGAGGCGGCCTGTGGAGTGAAATGCCCTCTGTGATTCTATTGAGTTATGAAATAACTAATAAGGTACACCTGAGTGTAAAAACCTAAAATTGAGGCTAGATAATAGCATGATTTTCGTTAATTATCAATTGGCTCAGGGTAACTGTAATGCAACTGTCATAAATATAGCCACATTCTAGCGTTACAAAAAATTGACAAAATTAGGCAATATGCTTGGTTTTGTTTTTTTTGCCTATATTTCGTGCTATAATGAGGCATGATAAAATTATTCAAAAATTTACGCAAAGATAAATCTGGTGCTGCCTTGATTGAGACAGCTTTTGTGCTGCCACTATTTATTTTTATGACTCTCGCTATTTTCGAGCTGGCCATTATTTTCTTTTATGGATTCGTGCTCGAAAGCGCCATGTATGGAGTGACTCGTTTTGCCAAAGTGCAAATTAACCCACAAGAAGTGCAAGCAGAGGTGCGTAGGCAAATTGGTGAAAGGTCATTCGGCCTTATGGACCCTAATAAGGTAATTATTACCACTGAATTAAATGTGAATTTTGCGGAGGAATGGTCAAATGGAGCGGCAGAGCGTTGTGAAAGCCCTAATGAAACACAAACTTGCGCCACTCTTTCAAGGTGCGACGGAGCGTGGAATGATAGAAATAATAATGGTCTTTGCGATATTGGTCCGCCACCTCTACAGCTTGGTGCACCGGGTGCCATTATTTCATATGTCGCCTTTTATAAGAAAGAAATTTTCACCCCAGGGTTAAGCATATTTGTGGGCGGAGATGATGATAATTTCTTAAATTCTAATGTTGGAAGAGATCAAAGCACGCATTTAATTTCATCCGCGACTGTTTCGCGTAACGAGCCGCAAGGGTAATGATATGAGAATGAAACGCTTTATTAAGAATGAAAAAGGGGTGGCACTCATTGAGTTTGCGCTTATTTTGCCGATATTATTTTTACTGACCTTTCCGATGATTGATTATTCGCGCTACATATTATTGCAGCAAAAAATTATCAAGACGGCCTATGTGTTAGGCGATTCAATTACAATATCGCGCCCGATAGATGCGCTTACGGTGCAAGATGACCCCGATGGTGAGAATGGGATTAATCAGGATGCTACTTACCTAGTAACGGAACTGTTTGATAACCCCGGTGGCGCTGATTTGATGGATAATGTGCAAGCACTTATGCTGCCGTTCAGAGAATCTCAACGGGCAGGCTCTGCTGAATTTAATAAATTTCAGGTTATTGTTAGCCATGTGCGAAGACCCGATGCTACATCAGTGCCGCAACTAACATGGCAGTTTAATGAAGATGATAATGCTTTTAACGGCACGGCAGATTCCTTAGTGGGCAATGTTAATGGGTTTGGCAATACAGTGCCAGCAAGGTTGCCAGATGAATTATTGAATGGCATCGACGAAGGGGAAGGTTTGATAGTGGTTGAAGTGTTGGCTAATCATGTGCCCATTACCCCTAACTTGGTTAACTTAGGCGTTTCTTTTGCTGCACCCCAGCGGTTGCGATACACTTCCTACATGCGTACTCGCTATGGAGATTTAAGCCATATTTGGAGAGTGTTTTGCACTCCGGTAAACTCTAACTGTTAGATAGAAAAAAGGCCGCTGAAACAGCGGCCTTTTTATTTATTATGCTGGCTTTAAATTAAGCAGCGACGGCTTGCTTCTTTAGCACGCCAAGTAGTTTATCTGTTGCCATGGTAATGTCAGTTTGTTCAGCAGCAGCTAGTTCGCCAACAATACGGCTGAATGCAGATTCATAAATCATACGTTCTGAATAAGAGCGCTCTGATTGGTCAACATTCTTGTGAAGGTCACGAACGACCTCGGCTACTGAAATTAGGCTGCCAGAGTTAATTTTAGACTCATATTCTTGCGCACGACGACTCCACATGCCACGGCTTGTTTTTGCGCGGCCTTGTAGGGTTTTAAATGCTTTTTGGATTTGCCCCATATCGCTAATACCACGTAGGCCAGCGGTGTGAGCGCGGGCGACTGGCACGCGTAGGGTCATTTTATCTTTTTCAAACGAAATTACGAAGAGTTGTAGCGTCATACCGCCAACTTCTTGCGTTTCTTGTCCGATGATTTTACCGACTCCGTGAGTTGGGTAAACAACATAATCATCAATGGAAAATTCAGTAGCTAATTTTGTATCAGCAGATTTCTTGGACATAAATACACTCTCTTTTTAGGGGTCAAACTGACCGTGATATTATCGAAATACAATGGCTATAAGCTGAAAAACATAGATGATTCAACATCTTACTCAGCAACCATACGACTATTATAGCACAAAATAGCCCCTAATTCACTAAGTATTTACAAATTATTAAAATTTAGAAAAGCGTTTAGCTTTTGTTAACTATCACCACTGCCAGCTTTTTCGCTAAATAGGGCCATTTTATTCGGCTTTCCGTCAAACTCTTCGGCTTCAGGTAGCTGGTCTTTCTTTTGGGTGATAACTGGCCATAGCTCGGAAAATTTGCGGTTATGCTCTACCCAATCAATAAGCTCTTCCGATTCGGGTAAGATGGCTTCTGCGGGGCATTCAGGTTCGCACACGCCGCAATCAATGCATTCGTCGGGGTTGATAACCAGCATGTTTTCACCTTCATAGAAGCAATCTACGGGGCATACTTCGACGCAGTCGGTATATTTGCATTTAATGCAGCTGTCATTAACGATGAAGGTCATAAGGCCGATATAGCTAGGCTGGTGAAGAAAAGCAAGTGCTAGCGCGCAACTAGCGGCAAATTGGTTTAGGGATGCCGCCTGCTAAGACAATATTCACATCATTTATATGTTTTCCAATTTTTTGGCGTACCGATGGGCTCTCTAATAATGGTTGTAATTGTTTGGCGCAGGTGAGGGCGGCGCGGCCTTCAGGCTCTTTAGAGTAACCAACAACGGCTTTATAAGCGCCTGTTTCATCTTTGTTGCGGCAATAGCGTTGCACACGTTTAACGCCATCATTAATACGTTGTTCAAGCCCTAGCAATTGCGATGGAGTAAGATATTGCTCCATACAAGATTTCATCGCTAGGAAGGCGATACGAATTTCCATTGGTTGCTGATTCAGTTCTGCCAGAGTGCTTTTTTGCGCAAACACAGAAAAGCCAAAGCAGCTAAACATTATAAAGAGGGTAATAGTTTTCATAAACTTACTATAGCAGTTTTAAATGAACAAATGATGACAAAATAAAAGCCGCTACAAAGAGCGGCTTTTATTTTTTATAGGTTGGTAACCTTACGGGTTAAGAATATAAGTTACTTCTACGCGACGATTTTGTGCTTCTTTTACACCATCAGCGGTAGGTACAAGTAAGTCAGACTCGCCTCGGGCAACAGTATCCATCGCATTAGCATTTACGCCCATGCTCGAAAGTTCCTGCATGACAGAATTTGCACGATCTTGCGAAAGGTTATAGTTGTAATCATCGCCACCCGAAGAATCTGCATGGCCAACCACTTGGATAGAAACTGCGTTACCGCTTTGTGCATCTTGCGCTGCTTGTGCAAGGATTGCACGAGCATCAGCGGTTACGCGGGCATTATCAAGATCGAAGAATACAATGTAAGTACGTGAGATGGGTGCGCCAGCTGCAGAAGGTGCGCCATTAAAGCCAGTGCCATCAAATGCAGTATCGTTAACTGTTACCGGATCGAATGCAGTGTCAATCACATCGCTTGGGCGAGCTTGACGGCGCGCAGGGATGTTGTCTGATAAGTTAACTTTTAAACCCAACATTATGCTGCTTGATGCGTAATCAACATCAACCTTAGCATTTGCTTCGTTTGTGAAGTTAGGGTCAATTGCGTTAAAATATTGATAGTTTAGGTAAACATCAGCTTTGTCGCTTAATGCATAACTTAAGCCAGCAATACCTTGTACAGCAGGAACGAATTCAGTGTCATCAACACGGGTACCTTGAGTTGGCCCAACTTTATCGTGGCGAACAAAAGCACCACCTGCACCACCACCTATATAGGTGTCGATATTGCTGCCAGTAATATCCAAATCAAATAGCAAGTTAACCATGGCACTGTAAACTTCAGTGTCGCCATCAGCGGTTAGGTCGTTAATTTCATCCACATCATTCTTGCGGTAACCAAATTCGATTTCGTTACGGAAGCCGTTTTGGTATTTGTAACCAATTGTACCTGTGCCAACAAAGCCTTCGTCAGCATTTAGGTCATCGCTAAAGCCTGCGCCATCAATATCACCGTTATGTACAGCGTTAATACCGCCTCCTACACCAATGTAGAAACCTTCGTCTTGTGCGAGTGAAGGGCTGGACAGTAGAGCGAGTGCGGTAGCAGAAGCTAAAATGAGTTTACGGTTCATGATTTTCCCAAAGTTTATGTGTTGTTTTAATAACATTATTTCATGCAAGGTTTAGTGGCAATTGCCAAATAGCTCAACCCTAAAGATGTGATAACGAATGGAGTTCTTGCGTTGCGTTAATGCACCATCAAGCGTTCGGCGCCAAAATCATAATTGCTTGGCGACCTTCCATTTTAGGTTCTGTTTCTACTTTACCCACTTCTGCCGCGTGCTCTTTAACGCGCTTCATTACTTTTAGGCCTAAGTCTTGGTGAGCCATTTCGCGTCCACGGAATCGTAGGGTGATTTTCACTTTATCGCCTTGGCCGAAGAACTTATGCATTTGTTTCATTTTAGTTTCAAAATCGTGGTCATCAATTGATGGGCGAATTTTAATTTCCTTAAGCTGCGAAGTTTTTTGTTTTTTCTTCGCTTCGGCATTTTTCTTTTGCTCTTCGTAACGGAACTTACCGTAATCGAGGATTTTACATACAGGAGGCTCGGCGTTCGGAGATACCTCAACCAAGTCGAGTGACACTTCGCGGGCGCGCTTTAGCGCATCTTCGATTGGCACAACGCCAACCATCTCACCGCTCGCGTCAACGAGACGAACTTTTTCTGAGGTTATCTTCCCGTTAACTTTCGGGCCTTTATTTTTATTTCCGTATGCCATGAATATCCTTTTAGCAGTTAATCTTTAGTAAATGGTTAATATTGTGAAGGCGGTTTAGATTCGCAAACAAATTTATTTATTGCGTCATCAAGGCTCATCACCTTTTGGCCTTGTTCGCCAAGTGTACGAATAGAAACGGAGTTTTCATCGCGCTCGCGGCCACCAACGGCAATAATATAAGGCACTTTACGATTTGAATGTTCTCGCACCTTATAGTTGATTTTCTGCGCGCTTAAATCTGCTTCAGCACTGATGCCTGCGGCATTTAATTTATCGACCACCATTTGAGCGTAATCATCGACCTCGTTAGTAATTGGCGCGACAACGGCTTGCAGCGGCGATAACCAGAAAGGGAATTTTCCAGCGTAATCTTCAATGAGTATACCAATAAAGCGCTCCATTGAACCTAAGATAGCGCGATGCAGCATCACGGGGCGATGCTTATCGCCGTCTTGGCCAATATAGTTAGCGTCAAGGCGTTCAGGCAGTACAAAATCGACCTGCAATGTGCCACATTGCCAATCGCGGCCAATGGCATCGCGTAATACGAACTCTAGTTTAGGGCCATAGAAAGCGCCTTCACCAGGGTTTAGTGTGTATTCTAAGCCAGTGGCTTCCACCGCTTCGCGTAGTGAGCTTTCGGCTTTATCCCACACGGCATCAGAGCCTGAGCGAGTTTCAGGGCGGTCAGAGAATTTAACGACCACTTCTTCAAAGCCAAAATCTTTATAGACAGACTTTAGTAAGTTACAGAAGCTAATCGTCTCTTCGGTAATTTGGTTTTCAGTACAAAAGATGTGTGCATCATCTTGCGTGAAGCCGCGCACGCGCATTAGGCCGTGTAGTGCGCCTGATGGTTCGTTGCGGTGGCAAGTGCCGAACTCGGCCATACGCAAGGGCAGGTCGCGGTAGCTTTTGATACCTTGATTGAAAATTTGAACGTGGCACGGACAGTTCATTGGCTTCATCGCAAGCGTGCGTTCTTCATCGGATTCTGATGTGAACATATTCTCGCGGAATTTTTCCCAATGGCCCGATTCTTCCCACAGTCGGCGATCAACCAGCATAGGGGTGTTCACTTCTTGATAGCCATGTTCGCGTAAGCGTGTACGCATGTACTCTTGAATTTTGCGATATATGGTCCAGCCTTTATCGTGCCAGAAGGGAATGCCCGTGGCTTCTTCTTGCAGATGAAAGAGGTCAAGCTCTTTGCCGAGTTTACGGTGGTCGCGGGCATTGGCCTCTTCTAGGCGAAGGATATATTTCTTCAAATCTTTCGGAGTTGGCCATGCGGTGCCATAAATGCGCTGTAGCTGTTTGTTGCTACTATCGCCACGCCAGTAGGCGCCAGCGACTTTGGTTAGTTTGTAGGCGGGCTGAATTTTATCGAGATTGGTGACGTGAGGGCCACGGCATAAATCGATAAAAGCATCGTCGCCAGTACCTTGGCGGTAGAGTGAAATTTTGCCAACTTCAGTTGTATCATCAGCGGCTGCGCCTTCAATGAGTTCAGCTTTGTAGCCTTCGCCGCGCGCGTTAAACATAGTAATTGCATCGGCTCTATCCCACATCTCGCGGGTGATAACGGCTTTGCTGTCGATGATTTCTTTCATTTTCGCTTCAATTTTCGCGAAGTCGTCGGTGCTGATGTTATAATCTAGGTCAATATCATAATAGAAACCATCTTCGATTGTAGGGCCAATAGCGAGCTTAGCGGTCGGCCATAAATCTTTAATCGCTTTAGCCAATACTTGTGCGGTCACGCTGTGACGCATAATTTCCAAGCCTTCAGCATCGCGTAGGGTAAGCAGCTGTAGCTTTGCACCATCGGCTAGCGGTTCTGATAAATCGCGCTGAACCCCATCTACCTTCATGGCAATCGCGGCTTTAGCAAGGCCTGCACCAATATCCATTGCCACCTCCGCACCCGTGGGTGCGTGGTTATACTGCTTGGTGGAGCCGTCAGGGAGGTGAACCGTTACCATAGAGTTATGCTGCGCAGGCGCAGTCATATTGTTTGGTTCATGGTCATAATCATATTCATGGGATGTAATGTAAGTTTAGTGCTGCTTTAGTCAAGTGAACTTTGATTGTCATCAAAATGTAATGAAATAAGGTGCTAATCTTACGGGAGTGTTAATACATTCATGCTAATTTTAGTAGAATATAACGAAAGGTATTAAACTAATATGACACAACCAGAATCAATTATGTTTGCGAAGAATGAGGCGCTTTTCCACGAAGGCGACATTGAAGACTTTGCTTATATTATTATCCGTGGAAGCGTAGATATTTTTATTAAGACGGATGAAGATAAGAAGAAGGTCGCTAAAATAGGGGAAAATAATATTTTAGGCGAAATGGCCTTACTTGACGGTGAACCACGCTCTGCCACTGCAATCGCTTCGGAAGAAGTTGAATGTTATAAAATTCAAAAGAAACATATAGATGGTATTTACGGAAAAGAGCACTCGGTGGTTCGTAAGTTATTTAATATTCAAAACGAGCGTATTCGTACTGCTAACCTTCAGATAAAAAGCTTGGAATAAGTTAGGTCGCCCGTTGCTTGCGTAATTCGCGAGTTTTAGCCAATCGTATGGTGCGGGTAAATGCATAGAAGAAGGCGTGTACAAAGCCTTCTGATCCAAAGCGCCAATATCCGCGCCCAAAATAGGCCTTTGGAAACATGATAAACGGTTCAATAATTAACCGTAAGGCACTTACTTTTTTCCCTCTTAACACGATGTCTTCTGCCTGTTGCCCTGTGTAGAAGTTCATTTTTTCAATCATATGGGCATAGTTGCGAAACCCTGAATGATGGATGGGTGCTTCAATGCGTAATGTTGGCAAGGAGTTGCTCTTGTCGATGACCGAGTCATGAACGATACTATCTTTAAAGCCCGCTTTATCTTTAGGGTATAGCCGAACAAAAAACCCTGAAGGGGAGAATTTACGCGGCGCAGTTTCG
Organism: Rickettsiales bacterium; assembly: GCA_023301245.1. Classification (GTDB taxonomy): domain Bacteria; phylum Pseudomonadota; class Alphaproteobacteria; order Rickettsiales; family JALZUV01; genus JALZUV01. The sequence goes on along the minus strand of JALZUV010000247.1, from coordinate 1,785 downwards.
TAAGGAAACACCATCGTGTTGCGAATAGTATAGAGCGCATCATCAGGTTCGCCATTAGCGAAAAGTTGTTTGATATGCTCAATAAGTTCTACTGAGCAAGCTTCATCAGCATCTAAATTCAGCAGCCAGCGATTTTTACAAAGATTTTCAGAGAAAATTTTCTGCGGGCCATAACCTGGCCATTCGTTGAATAAAACTTGGGTTGCTCCCAGCTCCTTCGCTTTATCCATCGTGCCATCAGTCGAGCCACTATCGACCACAATAATCTCATCCACCCAATCGCGCGTTGATTCAATGGGAAGGTGAATACGGTCGGCCTCATTCTTGCAAATGATAAAGACGGAGATGGGTATTTTTCTGCTCATGCTAGTTTCCTAATGGTTTTTGTTTGTAAAATCACTATCAAAGAACTATGCGCCCTGCCGAACTTGATAACTGGTTTTTTAACCTCCGCCACTTTAAGGGCGTAGGCGACAAGCTATTTGCCATGCTGCAAACCCTGCTTAACCGCGATGCCCCTTGTGTGCGTGACCTACTAATGCACATGCCAGTCGATGCGGTGGATAGGAGTTTAACTTCCGAAATTACTGATGCATCAAACGGGCAGGTGGTGACGCTGCAATTGGTGATTGATCAACATTACGCTGCGCCACGTGGGCGAAGGCGGGTGCCGTACCGCATTGCTTGCCATAATGAACAAATTTCGCTGAACCTGATTTTTTTCAATGCGAAGGGCGATTATTTATCGAATAGCTTTCCCGAAGGCGAGGCGCGCTTGGTATCAGGTAAGCTAGAACAAGCCAAGCAAGGTTGGCAGATGGTGCATCCGCAAATGGTGGCCAAACCTGAGATGGCCGATAAGGTGGCCAAGCTTGAGCCTATTTATCCGCTAACGGCTGGCTTGCATCATCGCAAATTGCTGGAGTTGATGAGCCAAGCCGTAGAGCAGGCCAGTAAACTGCCCGAATGGATTGATGCGGATTTTAAGAAAGCCCACGGCTGGCGGTGTTTTTATCGCAGTTTGCAATTGATTCACCAGCCCGAGGCGCGAGAAAGTTTGAGCAGTAATGGCCCTTATCATCAACGGCTTATTTATGATGAGCTACTGGCCAGCCAGTTAACTTTAGCGCTCGTGCGCGATAAGATGCAGCGCAGTAAGCAAGCTGCAATAGTGCAAACCGCAGGTAAGTTACGCCAGCAGCTTATAGAGGCTTTGCCCTTCACTCTCACCAACGGCCAGCAAGAAGTTATCCGCGAAATTGATGCTGATATGATGAGTGGCTGCCGCATGTTACGACTATTACAGGGCGATGTGGGGGCGGGTAAAACTATCGTCGCGCTTGCTGCGATGCTCGCCGTGGTTGAGGCCGGAGGGCAAGCGGCGCTTATGGTGCCAACCGAAATTTTGGGACGTCAGCATTTGGCGGCTTTTAAGAAAATTCTTACACCGTTAGGTGTGCCCGTGGCCTTGCTTTCGGGCAGTGCCGATAAGCCGCGCCGTCTGCAAATTCTAGAGGGGTTAGAGTCAGGGCGACTACCGTTAATCATTGGTACTCACGCAGTGTTTCAAGAGAGTGTAACTTTTAAAAACCTGATGTTAGCCGTGGTTGATGAGCAACATCGCTTTGGTGTGAATCAGCGGCTGGCGCTTTCCGAAAAAGGCAAGGGCACGCATGTGTTGCTTATGTCGGCCACGCCTATTCCGCGTAGCTTAACCATGACGATGTTTGGCGATATGGAGGTTTCTATCCTTCGCGAGAAACCTGCTGGAAGGTTGGAAATTAA
>JALZUV010000246.1 GCA_023301245.1 Rickettsiales bacterium | reverse complement strand
CTCATCACCGCTATAATCTCATCGCTTTCGGCCACCACATGGCTAGAGGACACGATAATCCCCCCCGGATGCACAATAACGCCTGATCCCAACGATTGCACAATACGTTCTTGCGTTAATTGTTGCCTGCTTGGATGGCCTTGGAAAAATCGGCGAAACACGGGGTCAGCATAAAGGCGGGCGAGCGGCGACTGTACTCGCACTCTTCGTTTCGTATAAATATTCACCACCGCTGGCGCAGCTTTCTTCACCACAGGCGAAAATGACAGCTGCACTTGCGTGGGCGAGCTAGGTACAAGCCGCTCTTTCGCCTGCAAAGGCAAGCTGCAAAGTAATATTAGAATAAAGGATAATAGCCGCATAGCACGGTTATAGTGAGCTTAGGATAAAATGAAAAGCGCTTTACACGCCTAAAACTGCACCTGCCGCATTTGCTGCTTGCTTAGCTATCTGTTCGGCGCGATTATTATATGCTTCTAAGTTAGCCGTAAACTTAGGCACTGGAACCGCGCGTAACTCATCTAAATTAGCAATAATATCGCTCGCAGCAATATGGTGTTTCTTTTTCTGTATTGTAGATTCTAATATAGCCTGCTGGGCTGTAGTATCATACTTGTTAAAATTATCGCGGCTTTCCATTAGCACATGCATATCATGTTCATTTGAATGTTTTTCGGAAAACTTCTCTGGATAGTCAGCAATTAACTGCGCCGCCTCTTCGCGAGTGATAGTTGTTTCTGCGCCTTTGGCTGCAGTGAGTAATGTAGAAACAAAATTAACAACAGAGTCTTGAATATCATGTTTATGGGCTTCCTTGGGTTGCTGTTCGGATGGCTCTATCGGGGCGGGTTCGCCTGCCACTTCTGGATTTTCAGTGGATACTTCCTTTTCTGGCGTATCGGTGGCTGCTACGACTGGGGTCGCCTCGCCTACCACATTTACAGTGGTTGCCTTTTCAACAGCATCAGGCACAATTGCTTCTGGTGCGGGGGTAAGCGCTTTTGCGGCGGCAAGTGCGGGCGCAGGATTGGTAATAAGTTCCATAACTTTTGGCCCCAAGTTTTCGGCGAAATTCTCTGCCGTCACATCAACGCCTTGGCCATTTAAAAATGCAACTTTTTGCACTTCGTTCAGCCCATTGAGGCTACTGTTTAGAGCCTCCAGTTTCTGTGCAGTATTTTCCCATAACGCAGGCGTTACGCCTAGTTGTTTCGTCACATCATCAACCGTGCCGAGAATACGGTTTTCATAAGCCTGCCTATTGGCCTGTACCATCACATCGTCACGATGCAGCTGCTCCGCTACTTGGTTGAGCTCTTGCCCAAGCACATTTTGGTAGGAGTCTAAAGCAGCAACCTGCGGCACAGCAGCTAAGTTTTTTAATAGGGCAGCATAAGCGTTAGAAAAATGCTGAAGCGGAGCGGTAAATTGTGAGGTTTCTTTCATAAAACAAATATAGCAAAAGCCATCGCAATTTTCACGTTACAGTTTCGTTACAATCGCCCACAAAAAAGGCCACTCCGAAGAGCAGCCTTTTAGAATAACTCCGTCGAGTTACTTTCTTAACCCTAAGCAGTTGCTGCTTTAGCAGGTTTTTCTTCGACAATATCTAGGTCTTCATCATCGTAAGTTACGATAGGACCTGAATCCTTGCCTTTTTCTGACTCGTCACGATCGACAAGCTCAATAATTGCCATTGGCGCGTTATCGCCATAGCGGAAGCCCGCTTTCATTACACGTACGCAACCGCCTTGACGGTCTTTATAACGCTCTGCAAGCACATCAAATAGTTTTGTTACTTGGTCTTTATCAGCCAACTTTGAAAGCGCCTGACGACGGTGAGAAAGTTCACCTTTTTTACCCAAAGTAATCAATTTTTCAACAATTGGCTTAAGCTCTTTAGCTTTAGGCAATGTTGTCTTGATTTGCTCATGCTTGATGAGTGACGAAGCCATGTTAGTCCAAAGCGCCTTACGGTGCGTTGAAGTACGATTTAGCTTACGGCCTTTCATGCGATGTTTCATGATTTAATCTCCAATTATTTCCTAAGAACCCTAGTATGGCTCTTCATATTTACGTGCTAGCTCTTCGATAGACTCAGGCGGCCATTCAGCCACATCCATACCAAACTTCAAGCCCATGTTACCAAGAACGTCTTTAATCTCGTTCAATGACTTACGACCAAAGTTTGGTGTCTTAAGCATTTCAGACTCTGACTTCTGAACAAGGTCACCAATATAAACGATATTATCGTTTTTCAGGCAATTTGCAGAACGAACAGAAAGCTCAAGCTCATCAACTTTCTTCAACAAGTAAGGGCTGAATGGTAGAGCGTTCTCATCTTCTTTCGCTTCAGGCATTGGCGTATCTTCAAAGTTAATGAAGAGACGAACTTGATCCTGCATGATACGAGCTGAAAGTGCTACTGCATCTTCCGCGCTAATCGAACCATCAGTTTCAACTGAAAGCGTAAGTTTATCATAATCAGTACGTTGACCAACACGAGCGTTATCCACTTTGTACGATACTTTACGTACTGGGCTGAACAATGCATCGATTGGAATCATACCAATTGGAGCATCTTGCTGTTTGTTATCCATGGCGCGAACGTAACCGCTACCCACTTCAACTGTTAGCTCCATATCAATCGAGCCATCTTTATCCAAAGTACAGATAACGAGGTCTTTATTGATAATTTCAATATCGCCGGGGCATTCAATTTGTGCCGCTGTCACTTCACCGGGGCCTTTAGCCTTTAGTGTAAGCTTGCGACGCTCAGGCTCTTGGCCCTTGATGCGAAGGTCTTTAATGTTAAGAATGATGTGAGTCACATCTTCGCGTACACCTTCAATTGAAGAGAACTCGTGCAATACGCCTTCAATTTTAATTGAAGTAACTGCAGCACCTTGCAATGAAGAAAGAAGGATGCGACGTAACGCGTTACCTAGTGTGTAACCAAAACCACGCTCTAGCGGTTCTGCAACAACATCAGCACGGCTAAGAGCTTTGTCCTTAGCATTCACGTCAATCGTGGTTGGCTTGATAAGATCTTGCCAGTTTTTATTTAAAAGAGCAGACATATATATTAACTCCGTATTTGTTTCTGATACCCGCTATACAGGTCAGAATATTACTATCAATTAAACGCGACGGCGCTTAGGTGGACGGCATCCATTATGTGGAATAGGTGTAACATCTTTAATCGATGTTACGTGTAAGCCAGCTGCTTGCAATGCACGCAAAGCTGATTCACGACCACTTCCTGGGCCTGTCACAATTACTTCGACTGTTTTAAGGCCATGTTCCATGCCCTTAATTGCAGCATCTTCGCCTGCCATTTGAGCTGCAAAAGGAGTCGACTTACGCGAACCCTTAAAGCCTTTATGACCAGCAGATGACCATGCAAGAGTGTTGCCACCCTTATCAGTCAAAGTGATGATAGTGTTATTGAAAGTCGCAACGATAAAAGCTTTTCCTTCTGGAATATTCTTTTTCGCTTTACGCTTTGTTACTGGTGCTTTTGCCATGATAAATCCCTACTTCTTCTTACCGGCGATTGCCACTGCTTTACCTTTACGCGTACGCGCATTGGTATGTGTACGTTGACCACGTACAGGCAGACGACGACGATGACGTAGGCCGCGGTAGCAACCTAAATCCATCAAACGCTTAATGTTCATACTTACTTCACGACGCAAATCACCTTCAACAGTGAAATCAGCATCAATATTCTCACGAATTTTGATAACTTCATCGTCAGTATAGTCTTTAGGACGCTTACTTTCGTCAATTCCAGCTTTCGCTAGGATATCACGAGCAAATTTCGATCCAATTCCATGAATGTAAGTAAGCGACACGATGCCACGCTTATCATCAGGAATGTTCACACCGGCAATACGGGGCATATTCTCTCCAAAAATTAGTTTCACGGGCCTCTTTCAGCCACAGGGAACGCGCATCATAGTGAGGATCGATGCCAAGTCAACGGCATTTAGACCGCTTTTAGCGTTTTTTCTATCTCAACCGTTACTTGGTCTATTGCTTGCATCGCATCCACCTGACGCAGAACGCCTTGCACTTGGTAATATGGCAGCAGTGGAGCAGTCATCTCAGCATAGCCTTCTAGGCGCTTAGCAACGGTTTCAGCGTTGTCATCTTTGCGACGAGTGAAGTTGTCACTGGCACATTTATCACACTTACCACTTGTTTGCGGTTGCTTGAAGCTATCGTGATAACCTTCGCCACACCCTCCGCACGAAAAGCGACCGGAGATACGCTCTACTAGGGCCGCTTCATCAACCTTCAGCTCCAGCACCATATCGAGTTTTAATCCCTCTTTATCGAAAAGCGCCGTTAGCGCTTCCGCCTGCCCTAATGTGCGTGGAAACCCATCGAGAATGAAACCATTCACACAATCAGCGGATTTAATGCGCTGGCGAATCATTTCAATCATAATATCATCAGATACGAGCTGGCCTTCGCTCATAATGGCTTGGAGTTCTTTTCCAAGTGGCGAGCCAGAAGCCACCGTTTCGCGAAGCATATCGCCGGTGGACAGCTTGGGAGCATTCAAATTATCTTTAATTAAATCGGCTTGCGTGCCTTTACCAGCCCCTGGTGGGCCCAATAGAATTAGAATCATTTTAACGCTTTCCCTTCTTGCCTTTGCCTCGCAACTTAGCTTGTTTGATTAAGCCTTCATATTGATGCGCAAACAGATGTGACTGTATTTGGCCGACAAAATCAAGAATAACATTCACAGTAATAAGTAAACTCGTCCCCCCAAGGAACAATGGCAATGAATATTTCGAAATTACTATCTCAGGAACCACACATACAAAGGCAAGATACAAAGCCCCTACCACAGTAATACGCGTAGTTACTTGGTCGAGATACTTCGCCGTTTGCTGCCCTGGACGAATCCCAGGAATATAAGCGCCCTGCTTTTTCAAATTATCAGCCGTATCATCCACATTAAATACCACTGCCGTGTAGAAGAACGCAAAGAAAATAACAATACCGCCATACATGGCCACATAAAGCGGTGAACCATGCTGCAGGTACGAAGTTACAATCGTCAGCCATTCCGCCCCTTCACCACCACTATTAAAGCCAGCAATAGTTAGCGGGAACAACAGAATTGAACTTGCGAAAATTGGCGGGATAACGCCAGACATGTTCAATTTAATGGGCAAGTGAGTATTCTCGCCTTGGAACATCTTATTACCCTGCTGTCGCTTAGGGTGCTGAATGGTTACACGCCGCTGGGCACGCTCCATAAAGACGATAAACGCGAATATTGCGACAAGCCCTGCGAATAGCAGCACTAAAGTACCATCGGCAATAACGCCACGACGGCCAAGCTCAAACATTTGTGCAAACGCAGATGGGAACTCAGCAATGATACCCACGGTAATAATAAGCGAAATACCGTTACCAATACCGCGCGCGGTAATTTGTTCACCTAACCATACGAGGAACATTACCCCGCCGACCAGTGTAGCTACTGCAGTAAAGCGGAAAAAGAAACCAGGATCAATAACTGCGGAAGCGCCCGATTGTCCTGTCATACTTTCCAAGCCAACCGCAATACCAAAGCCTTGTAAAATCGCCAGCACCACTGTTCCATAGCGCGTATATTGGTTCATTTTACGTTTACCCGCCTCACCATCCTTCTTTAAGGCAGCTAGATGTGGCGAGGCCACTGTCATAAGCTGCAAAATAATCGAAGCTGAGATATAAGGCATGATAGTTAAGGCAAAAATAGTCATACGCCCAAGCGCACCACCAGAGAACACATTAAACATGCCCAACACGCCCCCCGCTTGCTGGTCAAAAATCTCTTTCAAAATGAAAGGGTCAATCCCAGGAATAGGAATAAACGAGCCAATACGCGCAATAATCAATGCACCCATCACAAATAAAAGGCGTTGTTTTAGTTCAGTCGCACGTGCAAATACGCTTAAATCCATATTTGCAGCCATTTTTTCAGCAGTAGAAGCCATAAGTATCTTTTTGATGTTATTTTTATGAACGTTCTATCTATCGGTATTACTCACTAAAGTGAACCCAAAACTTGCACCTACACAAACAAAAATGCCGCACTCATAGAGTACGGCATTTTAATCACTTATAAAGTCAGACGAATTTGTCGTCCTACTTTTCAGCTTTTTCTTTAGCAGCTCTTTTCGCAGCATTCTTTTTCGAAATCACCTTTTTAACAGAAGGCTTTTTAGGAGCGCTAGGGTCATATTCTTTTTTTGGTGCAGCTTTTGATTTCACTTCACGGAAAGATAATGTGCCACCCGCTTTTTTCATCGCTTCTTCAGCAGATTTTGAAGCTTTAGTCACTTCAATCGTTAGCTTCTCTTTTAATTCGCCCTTGGCTAGCAATTTAATGCCGTTAGGGTTTTTACGAGCCAGACCTTTTTCAACGAAATAAGCTTCGTTCATTTTGTCGGAGGCTTTGATACGCTTATCATCTAATGCACGCTGAAGATCACCTGTATTAATAGTTGAATATTCAACACGGTTTGCGTTATGGAAACCACGCTTTGGTAAACGACGGTTAATCGGCATTTGACCGCCTTCAAAACCCTTAATCGCCACACCTGAGCGAGACTTCTGGCCTTTATGGCCACGTCCAGCAGTTTTACCTGTGCCCGAACCAATACCGCGACCTACGCGTTTACGATTCTTTTTAGCACCTGGGTTATCTTTTAGTTCATTAAGTTTCATAGTATCCTCGTCTAACGCCGCTTGATAACAAGCGACTCGCTCTATTAAAGTTAATCTTCTACTTTCACCAAATGGTGAACTTTATTAATCATACCACGTACTGAAGGAGTATCTTCCAACGTACGAACGCGGTTAATTTTATTCAAACCCAAGCCAATAAGTGTTTTGCGCTGCGAGCCTTCACGACCCGTTGCACTAGCAATTTGTTTTACGGTTACAGTTTTTCCAGCAGGCTTTTTTGCCGCTGATTTTTTTGCTTCTGCCATGATAGCCCTCTACTCTTCGTTTCCATCGGCTTCGAAATCGCTACCGTCACGACGGCTAACAATATCACTTACTTTCAAGCCGCGTTTAGCAGCAATCGCACGTGGCGAGCGCATTTCAGTCAATGCTTTCAACGTTGCTTTCACCATGTTGTATGGGTTTGAAGTACCTGTTGATTTACAAACAACATCTTGTACGCCAAGCGCTTCAAATACAGCACGCATTGGGCCACCCGCAATAATACCAGTACCAGCAGGCGCTGTACGCATCACTACCTTACCTGCACCATAGCTTGATTGAATGTCATGATGAAGGGTGCGACCTTCACGCAATGGAACGCGAATCTGGCTTTTCTTTGCAACATCAGTCGCTTTACGAACAGCATCAGCAACTTCTTTTGCCTTACCTTTACCGTAACCTACCTTACCTTTACCATCACCTACAATAACAAGTGCAGCAAAACCAAAACGACGACCACCTTTAACTACTTTTGCAACGCGGTTAATGGAAACTAGCTTTTCAACTAAGCCATTATCAGCCTCGTCGCGACGATCGTTCTTTTTATTTTGTCCGTGATTACTCATGCTTATATATCCTTAGAATTTCAATCCAGCTTCGCGAGCTGCGTCAGCTAGCGCTTTTACACGTCCGTGATAGATAAATCCACCACGGTCAAACTTAACAGTGTCAATTTTGGCTTTGATAGCGCGCTCTGCGACCAATTTACCAACAGTCACTGCTGCATCTACATTACCGCCATATTTAAGTTTAGCGTCTTTGTCTGCGCTAGAAGCGGCAGCCAATGTTTGACCTGTTTTATCATCGATGACTTGCGCATAGATGTGATTAGCCGAACGGTGCACCGACAAACGAGTTGTGCGTGCCCCACCCTTTTTCTTAAGTTGAAAACGAGTGCGCTGTGAACGACGTTTAAATGAATCTGATTGAGCCATGTTAACCTACTTCTTCTTTCCTTCTTTCATGCGGACATACTCGCCCACATAACGAACACCTTTACCTTTGTAAGGCTCAGGCTTACGTAGCGCACGAATCTGTGCTGCTACCTGCCCTACCATCTGCTTATCAGCACCGGTAAGTTCAATTAATGTTTGTTTTTCAACTTTCGCAGAAACACCGGTCGGCAATACAAAATACGTATCGTGGCTATAGCCAAGCGATAGAATAAGCACGTCGCCTTTTTGTGCAACACGATAACCTACACCGCGCAATTCAAGACCCTTTTTAAAGCCCTCAGTAACGCCTGTCACTAAGTTTTGAATATTGCTACGAGTCGTCCCCCACATAGAGCGAGCGAATTTCGTGTTGTTTGTCGGAGTAACGGTTACACCGCCCTCTTCCATTGTAACTTTCACATTTCCGAGGATCTGAGTTGATAACTCGCCGCCCTTACCTTTAACGGTAATGGTGCTATCAGTGATATCAACGGTGACACCTTCTGGAACTGTAACTGGATATTTACCTACGCGTGACATTATCTTTTCCTTAGAATACTTCGCAAAGAATTTCGCCGCTCACGTTTTTCGCGCGCGCCTGTGCATCAGACATTACACCGCTAGATGTAGTGATGATGGAAATTCCAAGACCATTGTTAACTTTTGGCAAGTCAGATACGGGCGAATATTCGCGACGACCTGGCTTAGAGATACGTTTGATTTTACTAATAACAGGCTGATCTTCGTGGTACTTCAGCTCAATGTTTAACATTGGTTTAGTAGAAGTGCCCGATACAGTCACATCATTGATGAAACCTTCTTGCTTTAGAACGTCGCAAACACCTTTATTGAGCTTCGAGTAAATCGCCTCAACAGTGTGCAAACGAGCCTTTTGGCCATTACGGATACGGGTTACCGTATCAGAGAGTATATCATTCATCGACATAGTATATTTCCTTATCTACCAGCTTGATTTCACAAGGCCGGGAATCTGACCAAAGTTGCCAAGCTCGCGCAATGCGATACGTGACAAGTTAAACTTACGGTAGTTACCACGAGGGCGACCACTTAGACCACAACGGTTACGAACTCGGCTAGGCGAGCCATCGCGGGGCAATTCATTCAGTTTCAACTGTGCACCGAAACGCTCTTCCATTGGAAGCGTACGATTCATAATCGTTGCCTTCAATTCTGCACGCTTCTTTGCATATTTCGCGACCTTGCGGCGGCGAGTATCATTCTTTTCAACTGAGCTTACTTTAGCCATGTGTTTGTAGTCCTCTTACTCTTTATGCTTTTTTAGCGGGTTTTGTGAACGGAAAATTAAAAGCCGTTAACAAAGCTCGCGCTTGATCATCGTTTGCAGCGGTCGTTGCGATGGTAATATTCATACCGCGCACTTTATCCACTTTATCGTAGTTAATTTCAGGGAAAATAATTTGCTCTTTAATCCCAAAATTGTAATTACCTTGCGCATCAAACGACTTAGGTGATTGACCACGGAAGTCACGAATACGAGGCATCGCAATGTTAATGAGGCGGTCAAGAAATTCGTACATCTTGTCGCCGCGCAATGTTACTTTACAACCAATTGGCATGCCTTCACGAAGCTTGAAACCCGCGATAGATTGGCGCGCTTTAGTGATCATAACTTTTTGACCAGAAATAGCTTCCATTTCAGCAACAGCGCCCTTAACAACCTTGCTGTCTGTAACGGCATCACTCAAACCCATATTAAGCACGATTTTATCGAGCTTAGGCATTTGCATTGCATTGGCAAAAGAAAACTCTTTCTGCAAAGCAGGAACGATTTTCTTCGTATATTCATCTTTTAATCGAGCAGTCATAATAATTACGCAATATTTTCTTTAGTTTTCTTTGCAGTACGAACCTTCGTACCATCCTTTAAAGTCGAGAAGCCAATACGTGACGGTTTTCCGCCAGCATCATAAGCAACATTAGAAATGTGCATAGGAGCTTCTTTTTCTTCAATTCCACCAGCACCCGTAGCGCTTGGTTTATTATGACGCTTAACTTTGTTAACGCCAGAAACCAAAATACGATCGCTGTCAGGGAACATCTTTAAGATTTCACCTGTTTTACCTTTATCACGACCTGTGGTTACAATAACCTTGTCGCCTTTTTTCAATTTAGCAGCCATTTATAGAACCTCCGGTGCCAAAGACACAATCTTCATAAAACCACGTGAACGCAACTCGCGAACCACTGGGCCAAAGATACGAGTACCAATCGGCTCACCTGCGTTATTTAACAATACAGCAGCGTTTTTGTCGAAACGGATGGCAGTACCATCAGCACGCTTCACTTCTTTCGCTGTGCGAACGATAACGGCGCTATGAACTTCACCCTTTTTCACTTTACCGCGAGGGATAGCTTCCTTGACAGAAACTTTAATAATATCGCCAACCGAGGCGATCTTACGGTGAGAGCCACCCAGAACTTTGATACACTGTACTTTACGTGCGCCAGAGTTATCTGCGGCTTCCATGGTTGTTTGCATTTGGATCATAACGTAACCCTTAATTCCTATTTTTTAAACTTACGCTTTAAGCAACTGCTTCAAGCACGGTCCATGTTTTACTTTTAGAGATAGGAACACATTCTACAATGCGCACTTCCTGACCCTCTTTATACTGATTCGTCGCATCATGCGCCGCATACTTCTTAGTACGCGTCATTGTTTTGCGGTATAGCGGATGCTTAATACGGCGGCTTACCAGAACAGAAACGGTTTTATCCGCTTTGTCTGAAACAATAACACCCTGTAATATACGTTTTGGCATAATCTTAATTCCTTAATTTAATCGCTTAAGCAGCTTTGTTCTTTAGTTCGCTTAGCTGTGTCTTAATTCGTGCAACATCTCTACGAGTCTTGCGAATACCAGACGTTGCCTCTAACTCACCACCTGCTTTGCGGAAGCGGAGATTTAATAACTCTTTTTTGCCGTCACGCAACAAAGAAATCAGCTCATCGCTTGATTTACCTTTTAAATCTTCTTTTTTTGTTGTTTTAGCCATGACTAAGCTTCCTCTCCGACACGTTTAACAAATTTGGTCTTAATCGGAAGCTTCGCTGATGCGCGCTCAAATGCGCCACGAGCAACTTCTTCCGTCACACCATCAAGTTCAAATAGAATGCGACCAGGTGCAACACGTGCAGCCCAGTAATCTACAGACCCCTTACCTTTACCCATACGAACTTCAGCAGGTTTGCTGGTCACAGGCAAATCAGGGAAGATACGAATCCAAAGACGACCTACACGCTTCATATGGCGCGAAATCGCACGACGTGATGCTTCAATCTGACGTGCAGTTACACGCTCAGGTTCTAATGCTTTCAAGCCATAGCTACCAAAGTTGAGCGTTGCGCCACCTTTAGTATTACCGTGAATACGGCCTTTATGCTGCTTGCGATATTTTGTTTTCTTAGGTTGTAACATTGTATCTACTCTAAATTATATTCTTATTTAATTACGCTGCTTCGGCCGGAGTTGTCGGCGTTGTCGTTGTAAAAGACTCGGTTTTGTCATTATTCATGATCTCACCTTTAAACACCCAAACCTTGACACCAATGATGCCATAAGTAGTAAGGGCACGTGCAATACCATAATCTACGTCTGCACGCAAGGTATGAAGTGGAACACGACCTTCACGGTACCATTCCATACGAGCAATCTCTGCTCCACCTAGGCGGCCACCACAGTTAATACGAATACCTTCAGCACCTAAACGTAGGGCTGACTGTACTGCACGCTTCATTGCGCGACGGAAAGATACACGACGCTCAAGTTGCTGCGCAATACCTTCTGCAATAAGCGTTGAGTCCAGCTCTGGCTTACGCACTTCAACGATATTCAAGGTAACTTCATCAGCAGTGAATTTACCGATGTTCTTACGAACACGATCAATATCAGCACCTTTTTTACCAATAACAACACCAGGGCGGGCCGTGTGAATTGTTACAATCGCTTTCTTAGAAGGACGCTCGATAATAATGTCACTAATGCCAGCGGTAACTAGTTCTTTTCTCACATACTCACGAATTTTAATATCTTCATGTAGAAGCTTCGCATAATCGCCACCGTCAGCATACCAACGTGAGTCCCACGTTTTGTTAATGCCTAGACGTAGACCAATCGGATTTACTTTTTGTCCCATTATTTGCTCTCTTCTTCACTAAGTATAATTGTTAGGTGGCTGAACGGCTTTTCGATAGAAGCACCACGACCACGTGCACGTGCACGAAAACGTTTCATCTTCATCGCCTTGCCGACATAAGCCTCTTTTACCACTAAATCATCAATATTCAGATTATGGTTGTTCTCTGCATTCGCAATTGCTGAATCGAGAAGCTTTTTTACATCGTTAGCAATACGACGACCACAGAAAGTCAACTGTGTGCGCGCTGCGTCAACACCCATACCGCGAATCATTTTCGCTACTTGGTTTAGCTTAATCGGGCTAGTGCGCAAATTACTTAAACGCGCTTTCGCTTCATTAGGCTTTCTTACAATAACATTTTTACCCATCGCTATTACCTTTTCGCTTTCTTATCTGCGCCGTGACCGAGATAGGTACGTGTTGGTGAAAACTCACCAAACTTGTGACCAATCATCTCTTCCGTCACTAGAACAGGGATGAATTTTTTGCCGTTATAAACGCCAAAGGTTAAGCCAACAAACTGTGGCAAAATCGTTGAGCGACGCGACCATATTTTGATAACCTGATTGCGGCCGCTTGCGCGAGCTACATCAGCCTTCTTCAACAAATACCCATCAACAAATGGGCCTTTCCATACTGAACGTGTCATATCAATTAACCTTTACGTTTCTTCGCTTGGTGGCGCGTACGCAACACTAGCTTATTCACTTTTTTCTTACTGCGAGTCTTCGCACCCTTCGTCGGCTTACCCCAAGGAGTAACCGGATGACGACCACCAGAAGTTTTACCTTCACCACCACCATGCGGATGATCAACAGGGTTCATTGCAACACCGCGAACGGTTGGGCGAATACCTTTCCAACGACTACGGCCAGCTTTACCAAAGTTTTGGTTCTGATGGTCAGCGTTAGAAATTGCACCAATTGTTGCTAGGCAATCGCCAAGCACCAGTCGCAACTCACCTGAGCGAAGCTTCACTTGCGCGTAACCTGCATCTTTACCCACTAACTGAGCGTAACCACCAGCCGAACGAGCAATCTGTGCACCCTTCTTAGGTTTCATCTCAATATTGTGGATGATAGTACCCACTGGAATGTTTTTCAAAGGCATCGCATTACCAGGCTTCACTTCAACACGATCGCCAGATTCCACTTTATCACCAACACTCAAGCGCTGAGGCGCAATGATGTAAGAGATAGTAGCATCTTCGTACTTAATTAAAGCGATGAAAGCTGTACGGTTAGGATCATACTCGATACGCTCAACTGTAGCCGCGCCAGTCTTGGCACGCTTAAAGTCAACCATACGGTATTTCTGCTTATGACCACCACCAATATGACGTGTCGTAATACGCCCCATATTGTTACGGCCACCCGTTTTAGTTTTACCCTTAACCAAGCTCTTTTCAGGCTTACCTTTGTACAGTTCTGAACGGTCGATTAGAACCAATCCGCGCTGTGCAGGGGTTGTTGGGTTGAATTTCTTTAGTGCCATGTCTAGTTTACTCCCGCCATTGTATCAATGGTCTGACCTTCAGCTAGCGTAACGATTGCTTTTTTGCGATCGTTCTGCTTACCTTTTACACCACGAAAACGCTTTGTTTTACCGTGGATGGAAACAGTGTTTACTTTTGTCACCTTAACGCCGAACAATTGCTCTACCGCTTCACGAACATCTTTTTTAGTTGCTTCAGGGTGAACCTGAAATACTACTTTTCCATCTTCCGATGCAATGGTAGCTTTTTCCGTAATAATAGGACGCTGAATCACATCATAATGTTTCGGGTTTATCGCTTGCTTCTTGCTCATGCTGATAACCTCTCTTCCAATTCTTTTAATGCGTGCGAAGTGATAATCACATCATCATGGCGTAAAATGTCATAAACATTCAATCCACCTTGAGCGATTGCATCCGTATAAGGCAAGTTGCGAATAGATTTTGCAAACTCATCGTGTGCATTATCGCCACGAACAAATAGCGGCTTGGTTAAACCAAGATTCGCGATTTGCTTCTTAACATCAGCAGTACTTGCTTTCGTAATCACCACCGTGTCAATCACCTTGATTTGACCCGCAGCCATCTTAGCAGATAGTGCTGACTTCAAACCTAGAGCGCGAACTTTTCTTGGTAACTTATGTGCATGTGAACGAACACGAGGACCGAAAGTAGTACCACCTGTACGATGCTGTGAAGCGCGCATAGTACCACGACGTGCATTACCTGTACCTTTTTGGCGGAACGGCTTTGCTGTAGTACCTTGTACTTCACCACGCTCTTTAGTTTTATGTGTTCCTTGCTGCTTGCGTGCTTGCTGCCACAACACCACACGGTGCATGATATCAACACGCGGCTCAATGCCGAACACATCTTTGTTTAGCTCTGCTTCGCCTGAAGCTTTGCCAGTCAATGATACGAGTTTAAGTTTCATTATTCCTGCCCTTCACTCTTCTCTTCAGCTGCTACTTCCGCAGGCACTTCAGCCGCTGGAGCTGCATCAGCCTTATTTGTGTTAGCAACTTTCAAGCCAGCAGGGTGTGGAACCTCGGAAGGAACCGCCAACTTCACTGCATCTTTGATAGTCACATAACCATTTTTAGAACCAGGCACTGCACCTTCGATGAAGATAAGACCTTGCTCATCATCGGTAGAAACAATACGCAAACCTTGCTGCGTTACTTGCTCATCACCCATGTGACCGGCCATTTTCTTGCCTTTAAATACACGACCAGGATCTTGACACTGACCAGTAGAACCATGACTACGATGAGAGATAGATACACCGTGAGTCGCCTCTAGTCCGCCAAAGTTGTGACGCTTCATCGCACCAGCAAACCCCTTACCTTTAGACTGCCCTGTAACATCAACACGCTGGTCGCTTAGGAAATGACTTGCCGCCAATTCTTGACCCGCAGTTAACAGGTGGTCGTTATCAACGCGGAACTCTACAAGTTTCTTTGCAGGCTCTACTTTGTTTTTCGCATAGTGACCGCGAAGTGACTTCGTCACACGGTTCGCTTTTGCGTTACCATAACCAAGCTGAACCGCTGTGTAGCCGTCACGTTCTTGGGTCTTGGTTGAAACCACACGAAGATTATCCAGATGCAATACCGTCACAGGTATCGCCAAACCAGACTCATCAAACATGCGAGTCATGCCAAGTTTTTTTGCAATTAGTCCCGTTCTCATTACGAGGCCTCCCCTAGTTGGATGTGAACATTCACACCCGCAGATAAATCAAGCTTACCAAGCGCATCAATCGTTTGTGGAGTTGGATCCACAATATCAATCATACGTTTGTGTGTACGAATTTCGAACTGCTCACGAGACTTTTTATTTACGTGAGGAGAACGGTTAACCGTAAACTTTTGAATACGACGTGGAAGCGGAATTGGACCGCGCACGTTCGCACCGGTACGCTTAGCCGTACTCACGATTTCTTGAGTCGAACGATCCAAGATTTCGTGGTCATAAGCTTTTAAGCGAATACGAATTTTTTGACTAACTGCCATAATTTACTTCCTTAAGCTTCAATCTTCGCTACTACACCCGCACCAACGGTACGGCCACCTTCGCGGATGGCGAAGCGTAGACCTTCATCCATTGCAATCGGTGCGATTAG
>JALZUV010000245.1 GCA_023301245.1 Rickettsiales bacterium | reverse complement strand
ATCTTTATATTTTCCCGTTCCCACCAAAAGGCGAGATTCGTAGGTTTTACCGGCGATGATGAGTGGATTGTCGTTTGTCATGTTACTTACTAAAGCTCCCTAAGATGCCACGAAATATGGCTTTTGCGATTGAACGGCCAACCGAGCTACCAACCGAGCGTAGAACGCTTTTAGTCGTTGCTTCAATATAGCCTTGGCGGCTAGAGCCGCGCTTGGTTTTAC
Organism: Rickettsiales bacterium; assembly: GCA_023301245.1. Taxonomy (GTDB): domain Bacteria; phylum Pseudomonadota; class Alphaproteobacteria; order Rickettsiales; family JALZUV01; genus JALZUV01. The sequence continues at coordinate 3,062 of JALZUV010000245.1, read as the reverse complement.
GTGTGGTTGATTTACGCTCGAGTTTTTCTTCCTGCACTTCCTCAGCGGCTGTTTTCTCTGCACGTTCATGCAAAATTTCATAGGCGGATTCGCGGTCGATGTCTTTATCATACTGCGCTGCCACAGGACTGGTGCTTGCCACTTGCTTGCGCTCGGCTTTAGTTGCTGGGCCCATGCGCGATGATGGCGGGCGTACAAGTGTGCTTTGCACAATCGAAGGTTCACCTTTGTTTTCCAACGTGGAAACTAATGCCTCACCCACACCTAGTTGTGTAATCGCTGCTTCCGTATCCAAATCAGGATTCGGGCGGAAGGTTTGCGCAGCGCTACGAACGGCTTTTTGGTCTTTCGGTGTAAAGGCACGTAGTGCATGTTGCACACGGTTACCTAGTTGGCCAAGAACATCCACCGGAATATCCAGCGGGCTTTGCGTTACAAAATAAACGCCAACGCCTTTTGAACGAATCAAGCGAACCACTTGTTCCACTTTATCGAGCAACGCTTTGGGTGCATCGTCAAATAGCAAATGCGCTTCATCGAAGAAGAAGACTAGCTTTGGTTTATCAGGGTCGCCCACTTCAGGTAGCGTCTCGAATAGTTCCGAAAGCAACCATAGTAGGAAGGTTGAATAAACTTTCGGCGCGCGCATTAGCTCATCAGCGGCGAGAATGTTTACAATCCCCTTTCCATCACGCGTGGTACGCATAATGTCGCCAATATCGAGGGCAGGTTCGCCGAAAAACTCATCCGCGCCTTCGGTTTCTAGCTGTAGCAATTTGCGTTGCACCGCACCCACAGATGCGCTGCTAATATGGCCATATTCGTTTAGTTCTTTGGCGTGTTCTTTCACAAAGTTCAGCATGGCGCGTAGGTCTTTTAGGTCTAGCAGCAGCATGCCTTCATCATCAGCCACGGCGAAGGTAATGTGCAATATGCCTTCTTGCGCGTCCGATAAATCGAGTAGGCGAGAAAGCAGCACAGGGCCCATTTCAGAAATGGTCGTGCGTAAGTGATGGCCTTGTTTGCCGAATATATCCCAAAATACGGCGGGGCTTCCGCCTTGAGTATAGTCAGTAATGCCGATTTTCTCGACGCGCTCATCTACCTTTGGATGAGGCTTGCCGCTTTGGGTAATGCCAGAAAGGTCGCCTTTAACATCGGCCATAAACACGGGCACGCCAGCGTTGGAGAAGCCTTCGGCAAGCACTTGAAGCGTCACGGTTTTACCCGTACCGGTTGCACCTGCTATTAAACCATGACGGTTTGCATATTTTAAATTGAGCCACTGTGGAACACCGTTTGCACCGCCAATAAGAATCTTTTCAGGATCGTTTAAGCTAGCCGTTTGGGGAGGGGTTTCAGTCTTCATCGCGGCTGTCATTAGGCTATTCCTTGCTTTTTGTAGTTTTTTAGTTACATTGCTCTAGCAAATATATGCACTTAACACAATGGAGGCTTTTAATGATTGAACAATTTATTTCTATGGCGACTCAACAATTGGGTATCGACCAAAATGACGCAGAACAAGCAACAAGCGGAATTCTTTCTGTATTGCAAGGCCAAGCGGGCGAAGGCGACTTCTCACAACTACTTTCAAAAATCGGCGGTGCTGAAGAGCTTATGAATAAGTTCGACACAGGCACAAGTGCATCTCAAGGCGATGGCCTTATGGGTGGCATCATGGGCGCTGTTGGCGGCCTAATGGGTGGCGGTTCATCTGCTAGCAGCCTTATGGGTATGGCGAGCTTAGTAAGCCAGCTAAACCTAGATTCTGGCCAACTTGGCGGACTAGCAACGATGTTATTTGACTTCGTTAAAGGCGAAGCAGGCGAAGGCCTAACGCAAAGCGTTATGGGTGGCTTGAGCGACTTTATGCAAAACAAAGCTGCTTAAATCCATTTCTGCTTCAAGTGAGGGCGTTACTTGCGATGCTCAAATGCGCACGTACTAACGTACGCTTACGCTTTTGCGCTTCTCACACCTACTCACTTTTTGCATAAATGAATTTACTGATATTTAAAGAAAAGCCTCGGCGAAAGCTGGGGCTTTTTCTTTTTGCAAAGGTAGGCTATAAGCGTGCCCATGAATAACCCTGCTCCAAAACCCGCCAAAAAAGCCGCCAGCGGCCCCACTCACGAAACGGTGTTGAGCGTTCAACATTACACCGATGAGCTATTTAGTTTTAAACTCACCCGCCCCGAGAGCTTCCGCTTTCGTTCAGGCGAGTTCATCATGATTGGCTTGATGGTTAATGATAAGCCGTTGCTGCGCGCTTATTCAGTCGCATCGCCCTCATGGGATGAGGAGTTGGAGTTTTTCTCTATCAAGGTCGAAGATGGGCCACTTACCAGTCGCCTATGTAATATCAAAGCGGGCGACACGGTGTTGCTTGGCCGTAAACCTGTTGGCACCTTAGTGTTAGATGCGCTAACTCCCGCCAAACGCCTTTATATGCTCTCAACGGGCACTGGCTTTGCGCCTTTTGCCAGCCTGCTACGCGACCCTGCTACTTATGAGATGTTCGATGAGGTTATCGTCACCCACACGTGCCGCACTGTGGCCGAACTGGGCTATAGCAAACAAGTGGTGGAAGAAACGCTCAACCACGAATTTTTAGGCGAGTTGGCCAAGCCAAAACTGCATTATTTCGATAGTGTCACGCGTGAGGATTACCCGCGCCAAGGCCGCATTACCACGCTGCTAGAGAATGACACGGTTGCCACCCATTTTGGTTTTGATAGCCTAAACCCCAAAACTGACCGCGTGATGATTTGCGGTTCCACCGCCATGCTGAACGATACAAAAGCCATCTGCGAAGCGCGTGGTTTTACCGAAGGTGCCAATAGTGCTCCCGCCGATTTTGTGATTGAACGCGCCTTCGTCGGGTAAAGCTTCACAGAACTGTCACACAGAAATTCGTGTAATCTGATAGAATAATATTAATATTTTATCGCACTTATTTATTTTATAACCGCGCTTTTAGTCATGAACTCACTTACTTGCTATTTTAGCATTTGTTATTCCCCAAAACGGAATAGCATAATTAGTCATGACTTTTAGTG
>JALZUV010000244.1 GCA_023301245.1 Rickettsiales bacterium | reverse complement strand
CTTTTTGGCGTTACTTCTACCAGCTCATCTTTATCAATGTAGGAAATCATTTGCTCTAACGTCATCTTTAAAGGGGTCACTAGGCGAACGGCTTCATCCGTACCTGATGCACGAACGTTGGTAAGCTGCTTACCTTTTAGGATATTGATATCGAGGTCGTTATCGCGGCTATGTTCGCCGACAACCATACCAGTGTAAACTTTATCTTGCGGGTCAACAAACATGATTCCACGGTCTTGCAGGTTGAAGATAGCGTAAGAAACCGCTTCGCCTTGACCGGTTGAAATAAGCGCACCGTTGCGACGACCTTCAATGTCGCCTTTATATTCGCCATGGCTATGGTAAAGACGGTTCATTACACCTGTACCGCGCGTGTCGGTAAGGAACTCGCTTTGGTAACCGATTAAGCCACGTGAAGGCGCTAGGAAGGTGATGCGTTGCTTGCCACCGCCTGATGGGCGCATGTCAGTCATCACACCTTTACGAAGTGAAACTTTCTCAACCACTGAACCACTATATTCTTCATCAACATCGACCACGACTTCTTCCATCGGCTCTAATGTTTTTCCGCCTTCTTCTTTAAGCAAAACTTTAGGGCGAGAAACAGAAAGCTCGAAGCCTTCGCGGCGCATGGTTTCAATCAATACACCGAGCTGTAATTCGCCACGGCCACCCACTTCAAATCCATCTTTATTAGCGGATTCTGTTACGGTGATAGCGACGTTTGTTTCCGCCTCGGCCAATAGACGGTCACGAATCATACGGCTGGTTACTTTTGAACCTTCCGTACCTGCATAAGGTGAGTCATTCACGCTTAAGGTAATAGCCATTGTTGGTGGATCAATCGGCGTTGATTGAACAGGCTCAGTCACGGCAACATCACAAATTGTGTCAGATACTGACGAAGTCGTCGTACCCGCGATGGAGATAATGTCACCGGCAACGGCCACATCAACGGGCACACGGTCAACACCTGAGAATGTTTGTAGCTTGGTTAAACGACCCGTTTCAATTTGCTCGCCTTTAAGGTTAAGCGTTTTGAAAGGCATGTTCACGGTTGCCGTACCACTTACGATACGACCCGTTAGAATACGACCAAGGAATGGGTCAGACTCAAGAAGAGTCGCTAGCATTGCGAATGGGGCTTCTTTATCAACTTGTGGCTCAGGCACGTGGTCGATGATGAGGTCTAACATTGGGATAAGGTCTTTGCGCTCATCGGTTAGTTCGCGCGTACACCAGCCGTCGCGGCCAGAAGCGTAAAGGATAGGGAAGTCTAGCTGGTCTTCATTTGCGTCAAGCGCGGCGAACAGGTCAAACACTTCATCAACCACTTCGTCAGCACGGCCATCTGGGCGATCAACTTTATTGATTACAACGATAGGGCGCAAACCCTGTGCAAGTGCTTTACCTAGTACGAACTTGGTTTGTGGCATTGGGCCTTCAGCTGCATCGGTTAGCAAAATAACACCGTCAGCCATGCTCAATACGCGCTCTACTTCACCACCAAAATCGGCGTGCCCTGGAGTATCAATAATGTTGATACGAATATCGTTATATTTAACCGAAGTACATTTCGCCAAAATGGTAATGCCACGTTCTTTTTCAAGATCGTTACTATCCATTACGCGTTCTTGCACCGACTCGTTCTCGCGGAACGTGCCTGATTGCTGAAGTAGTGAATCAATTAATGTAGTTTTGCCGTGATCAACGTGGGCGATGATGGCGATGTTACGAATTTCTTTCATGGTCATATCTCTATTTTATTTTCTGATTTTATCATGCGATAGCATGAAACTTTATCGGTTGCCGCTAGGTTGGTGGTTTCGCGGTTGGTTATTTTTTACTTAGTTGCTTCCGTCAGAAGGTTTGTCGCCTTTTGGTTTGGATCTGTTGGGCTTGCCGCCACCTGTGGGCTTGCCATCAGCTGAACGACGTTTTTGCCATGCGCTTTTATGCCCATCACCGTCGTTGCCGCCTTTTGGTTTGCTGTTATAGCTTTTTTTCTTAGCACCGCCACCGCCACCGCTAGCGTTACGATTACGGTTTCCACCGCCACCACTGGTTTTAGGAGGGCGCTTGCCATGTTCGCCTTTAGGGTCGAGCATTACTTGAATATCATACCATTTGTCTGCTTCTTCAGGTGAGATAAAGCAAAGTGAATGGCCATCAGCACCGGCGCGACCTGTGCGGCCTACGCGGTGAATGTAATCTTCTGGCACGCTTGGTAAATCGTAATTTACTACATGTTCAATATGCGGAACATCAAGACCACGCGCTGCAACATCAGTTGCAATCAAAATACGATAGTCAGAATCGCGGAAACCTTGCAATACGCGTTTGCGCTGTGATTGTTTTAGGTCGCCATGAATGGCGCGCACTTTAAAGTCTTTCTTATGCAGCTTTTCAGCCAAATTGTCGCAACCGCGTTTGGTTTTAACAAATACAATCACCGAACCTTCGCGCTTGCCAAGTTCTTCCACTAGCTTGCCGAACTTTTCGCTATGGGCGATTTTGATTTCTTTAATCTCAACATTTTTTGCGGTTTCGTTCGTCGCATCAACCGACACGCGTTCAGGGTTTACCAAATATTTCTTTGAGATTTTCACAATGCTATTGGGCAGGGTCGCTGAAAATAAAAGCGTCTGGCGAACTTTCGGCATAAAGCGGAACATTTCTTCCAGTTGGCTTTCAAAGCCCATATCGAGCATTCTATCCGTTTCATCCAGTACCAAAAATTTGGCATCATGCAGCATTAATTTTCCACGTTCTAGGTGGTCATTAATACGCCCTGGAGTACCAACGATAATACGAGGGCGCGCAGCAAGCTGTGCAAACTGCTTACCCATCGACTCGCCACCAATCAGCAATGCTGATTTTAGGCTTTTCTGACGGCTAGTCAGTTCTCTCAAAATACCCATTACCTGCATTGCAAGTTCACGGGTGGGGCAAAGCACCAGTGCCGAGCCCTTTGAGTTGCTCATTAAATGTGCAACCAGTGGAATACCAAAGGCAGCGGTTTTACCCGTACCTGTTTGGGCTGAACCCAAAATATCGCGGCCGTCTAGGGCGAGCGGGATTGCTTTTGCTTGAATAGGAGTGGGTTTTTCGTAACCCATCTTTTTCAAGGCAGAATTAAGTGCGTAAGGAAGTTCTAGTTCCGCAAATTTTTCCATTTTATTTTTTCATTTCTGTTTATTTACGCCGCTAATAGGGCTTCAAACATGGCGCGACCATCGGTGCTGCCAAGTTGGGCGTCGGCGTGGCGTTCAGGATGGGGCATCATACCCAGAACGTTTCGGGTTTCATTAAAGATGCCAGCAATGTTATTGCGTGAACCGTTGGGGTTAGCTTCATCCGAAGCTTCGCCATTTTCGGTTACATAGCGGAAGGCAACAAGGTTGTTATCTTCCAGATGTTTGATTGTCGCGTCGTCAGCGAAGTAATTGCCATCATGATGCGCCACAGGAATATTCACCACTTGCTTTGCAGAGTATGCGCTGGTGAAAGCAGAATCGGTATTTTCCACGCGCAGGTGCGTGTCTTTACAGATGAATTTTAAATCGCGATTACGCATCAACGTGCCTTTAAGCAGGCCGCTTTCAGTTAGAACCTGAAAACCGTTGCAAATGCCGAGAACTTTGCCGCCTTTATTAGCGTGCTCAATCACTTGGCTCATAATAGGCGAGCGCGCAGACATTGCGCCTGAACGCAAATAATCGCCGTAAGAGAATCCACCCGGTAAAACGACCAAGTCAGACTCAGGCAATTGACTGTCGCCATGCCACACTTTTTGCACTTCATGCTCGGAATCGCTGCCCTCAGGCAAGCCACTCAAACCCCATGCTGATTGCAGCACAGAGAACACATCGCGGTCACAATTAGAACCGGGGAATACTATAACAGACGCTTTCATAGCGCCCCTTATAGTATTGATAGCGTTAAATTCAATCAAATTCGGTCACTTAACCCACTTCCGCCTAATGATATAGCGATTACGCTGAACAGATGAAAAATCTCACCTCCACGCCCTATATGCCCTGCTTGCAAGATTCCGCCAAAATGACGCAAAACCTAATCCAAAAAGCCCATCGTTTGGGGCTTGGCGATGAGCTGGCAGCGCTTCAACATCTTGATGCCCAGCTAATGGCGCTCATCAGCGAATGTAAGATGAGCCAACTCTCAAACGAGCAGCAGCAAACGGCTGGCCACACTCATTACATTTGGCGCACGGTCGGCGATTCAGATGTACGCTCTCGCCACGCCGCCCGCAACGGTCAAACCTTCGCATGGAGCAACCCACCGACAGGCGGCCACCCCGGCGATGACTAAGGCTGCCGCTGTCATGCCGAGCCTGTTGCGGTGGAAGAATGGAGCAGTGAAATTAATATTGTCCTGTGATATAAGTTTAAAAAGATAACGCTTTATCAATATTTAACTTAAAAAGGCGTGCAATGCCAAAACTATTAAAAAGCCTTATTATTTTCAGTGTTTGTTGTTATGTCGTGCTGGGTTCAATAAAAAACTCAGATATTGCTTTCTTTTGCCATGAATTGCCGAGTGGTTTTAGAATATGTCCTGATGGGTATAACGCAAAAGATGCTAGCCTCTATAATGAGCAGGGGCATTTACTGATTGAAAGAAGTATCAATAAATATATTCTCACCGATACTGCGATTTATGGTGGAGCAGACCAAGGTTTTGCACATTTCTATATGGATACATCCATGACCGAGCCATTAATTTTCTATTATTCGCCTGACTTTAATGAGTTTCTTAAAAATAAAAACCTTGAGGTTTTTGATGAAAAAACGGCAAAAGATTTTGATCAAAGATATTTGTTTTAGGTTCTGAAATAACGGAAAAAGAACTGCCTGATATTATTTGGGCCTTGTCCTAACTAGGGGGGGGGCAAGCAGATACAAAATTCATCATTACTGGACAGAGTCTGTTCTAAATGAATTGGAGAGTAATGAATAATGCGTATATTAGCGTTGGTTTGGGGTTACCAGCCTAGGTTGCCCAGTGCCGCTAGGGGGTCGCGGTTGCGGGCTTGTTTGGCCATATAGGCGTTGGTGACGCGCTCGACTATTTGCGGGTTTTCGGCGAGCTTATGGGCGTAGGCTAATATGGCCTCTTGCTTGTCGCCTTGTGGGCTACCATCAAGGAAGTGTCGTGTTTTGGCTGATACTAATATCGCCGCTTGTTGGATTTCATCCAATGAGTCAAATTCGTTCATAAAGCTAGTCTCTCATAAAATTCTTAACTTAGTATGAAGAGGTTTACTTGCAATCAGCCGCCTTTTTGCTAATGTCTTTTTTTGCAAATTCAATAAGAGAAGTCAGATGGATAAAGTACCCGTTACTAAAGAAGGCTATGTCGCGATGGAAATCGAGATTAAAGAGCTGAAAAATGTTGTGCGTCCACGCATTATTAAAGCCATTGCCGCTGCCCGCGAGCATGGCGACTTAAAAGAGAATGCTGAATATCACGCCGCGCGTGAGCAACAAAGCTTCACCGAAGGCCGCATTGGCGAGCTGGAATATAAAATTGGCCATGCCGAGCAGGTAGATGTAAAATCCCTCACGGGCGATACGGTTAAATTTGGCGCCACGGTTAAGCTGGTAGATGAAGATACAGAAGAAGAGCTCCTTTATCAAATCGTTGGTGATGATGAGGCTGATTTAAAACTGCGTAAAATTTCTTACACTGCGCCCATCGCGCGTGGATTAATGGGTAAAGCCGTTGGTAGCTCGGTTGAAATTACCACGCCAAAAGGCTTGAAATATTACGAAATTCTAAATGTTGAATTTAAATAGAGTTTTTGGCGCTGCTGCGTTGGCTATTATAATGATGGCCGCATTGCCTGCGCTTTCGGCGACAGTCAATAAAGTGATTATCGATGTTCCAAAAATGCTGAAAGTGGCGAGTATCCCCAACCTCGTTCCAGTTACTATTGCCCCAGTGGTAAACCTTAGGGGAGTGATTAGCGAGTTGACTAAATTTCATGCGATATTCTCGGCCACAAAACCTAAAATTTTAGCGCATGAAGAAGCAGGCTATATTAGCGTGATTGATAATCCGAAAGATTCCGTGGCCGATGCGAAGGCTGTCCAGCAGCGCATTGCAACTACACGCAAAACTATCATAGCGATGGATAATAAGATTCGCGGTAGAATTAGCCGGCTCGATAGGCTGGTGCTAAAGGCTGACAATTATTGTGGCAGCCAACTGGATGCTAAAACCGAAGCATTATGCGTTACCACCCACGACCATATCGGGCAATATGAAGGCGAAGTTTCTGTCATCACCGCGATGTTCGAGGTGATGGAAAAACGCTATTTAGAGGCGAAGATGGTATTGCAATCATGAGTATTATTAATGTGTCCGCTGTCGCGTTGGTCGATGGTAATAACCGCGTGCTAGTTGCCCAGCGACCTCAAGGAAAACACATGGCTGGATTATGGGAATTCCCCGGTGGTAAAATTGAAGAAGCTGAAACGCCCGAGCAATGCCTTGTGCGCGAACTAAAAGAAGAGCTCAATATCAAAGTGACGCAAAAAGACCTTCAACCGATTAACTTTGTTGCACATAAATATGATGATTTTCAGCTAATTATGCTGCTTTACGGCTGCACGCGTTGGTATGGACAGCCGCGCGCCGTTGAGCATAGTGACCTTAAATGGACAGATGCCGCAGGATTAACCCGATTAAACATGCCGCCAGCCGATGCGCCATTGCTTCAACCGCTCACACGCTTTATGCGTAATATATGAGTGTTACTTTAATTACCGACAGCAAAGAGCTTAGCAAATTTTGTAAAGCTTTAAGCAAAGAACCGTTCATTACGCTTGATACAGAATTCTTGCGTGAAAAAACTTACTTCCCATTACTTTGCCTTTTGCAAATTGGTGGCGAAAAGCAAGAGGCCGCTATTGATCCGCTGGCCGAAGGGCTCGACATGCAGCCGCTGTTCGACCTGCTCGCGAATAAGAAAGTGCTGAAAGTTCTGCATGCTGCGCGTCAAGATTTGGAAATTTTCTATCGCATGATGGATGAAGTTCCATCCCCTCTCTTCGATACGCAAATCGCCGCGCAAGTGCTGGGTATGGGCGATAATTTGGGTTATGAAGCGCTTGTTCGCAAACGCTTAGATACACAAATTGACAAAGGCCAACGCTTTACCGATTGGTCGCAACGCCCACTGACCGATTCGCAATTAGAATATGCCATTGGCGATGTTACTCACCTTCGTGGCGCTTATCTTTCGATGGTGGAAGAGCTCGAAAAACGTGGCCGCACTCATTGGCTGGAAGCTGAAATGCAATCGCTAGAAGATCCTGAGCTTTATTTTGTTGAGCCTGACCGTGCATGGCAGCGCATTCGTTTCCGTGCGAAAAAGCCAGAACATTTAGGCCGTCTAAAGCAGCTAGCCGCTTGGCGTGAAGATAAAGCGCAAACGAAAGACGTGCCACGAGTGCGCGTCATCCGCGATGATATATTGACCGAGCTGGCGACTAATCTACCGAAAAATGAAGAAGCCATGAAACGTACACGCGGCTTCCCGCAGCATTTAAAAGGCCCGTGGCGCGACGAGCTATGGCGCTTATGCGAAGCACTGCCTGATTTACCCGCGTCTGAATTTCCTGAACTCATCCGCCAAAAGCGCACCACAGCCAAAACCGAAGGCCGCCTAGAAATGCTACGGTTGCTAATGAAGCAAAACACAAGGCAGCATGATGTTTCGGCTAGCTTCATCGCCAACCGCGAAACGCTAGAAGGTTTCGCCGCCATGGAAGAGGTCGATAAAGACCATCCCCTACTAAACGGCTGGCGCTTCGAAGTATTTGGCAAAGATGCTATCGACCTAATGGACGGCAAACGTGCCGCCATCCTAGACCCTGAAACAGGCAATATTAAGTTTAAAGAAGTTTAGAGATTTAGTTTTCCCCCTGAACTTGTTTCAGGGTCTATTTCTCTACATTACTCCTAATCGTGCAATGGATGCTGAAACGAGTTCAGCATGACAATCTGTTTTTATGAAAATGAAAGGGTAGGGCGCTCTTGCGCCATTATCAAAATAGCGCGGGATATTGCCCGGTTAGAGGCATTTCGCGGCGGGTGGTTTCGCGGGTGGCGAAGCTGGACTTTGGTGAGTTTCTAATATTTTTATTATCGCCTTTAAAGGCTAAAGTGCTGGCAGCGGTGGTGGCGACGGGTGCAAAGCCGAAGGTGCTGGCGGCGGTGCTGGCCACGGGAATACCGCAGGTGGCTAAATGCGTGCCAATAACACTCATGCCGCCTAAAACTCCAGTTTTAGTGGCAACGGAAGCAGAGCCGAATTTTTCTGCAAGCGGTAGCACTTCTGCCCCATAACCTGCCATATGACCAATCACGGTTATGCCCATGCTAATACCCGTAAAAATAAGGGGAGATGCAACTAATAGGCTCGTCACTAAGCTAGCGGTTTTAATAAGGTTACCCCAGCGAATAGAGCTCGTTCCATCGTCATTCTTATTTAGGTAATGGCCTATAATTGCGCCGCCTAAGCCAATGGTTCCCGAAACGGCAGCATTTGCCATGCCACTGCTTGAGGCATACTCGCCAATGAGTGGGATGTTTGAAACCATGTTAGCGGCTTTGCCCGCCCAGCCTGATGATGCATAGCCGACAATGGTCGAATCTACATTTTTGGCATGATAGGCCATATATTCTGTGGTGTCGGTAATGCATTCTAATTCGGCCTCTTGTTCGGGTGTGTAATGCCATTCGACAATGGCATCGCCGCAAAGTGCATTAATCTGGCCTTCTGCCATCATTAAGTCGGTGCCCGCATTATGCGAAAGCGCGCCTAATGAATCGAGGCTAAATGCTAAATAGGGGGCGGCAATGACGGCTGCGGTAACAATACCCGCGCCAATTAATAGCATGCCTAAGGTGCTGTGGTTATGCTCATGCCCGCCACCATGCTGGCAGCTTGGACCGCATACATGGCCAGCTGATCCATGAGCTGCTGATGCCATTACATTTGGCGCGATGTTATTTTGGCTGTAGTTATCCACCTTCGCACTATAGGCTCATTTGGTTACGATTTAATGACGGTCAGCTTATTTTTTCTTCGGCGCGGCCTTTTTGGCGGCAGGGGTTTTCTTGGGTTTCAACATGCTGATTTCTTTGCGTAAAAGTGCATTCTCTTCGCGTGCTTTTTGTGCCATGTCGCGTACTACTTCAAACTCTTCGCGTGTGACAAAATCCATCTTGCTTGAGAGTTTTTCAAACTGCTGTTGCACTATTTTTTCCACTTCATGGCGCATCTCTAGCAAGCTGCTAGCCGCACCAGTGGCCATTTTTGCGATATCATCAAAAAACGGGTTATTTTTCTGCATTATTTTTACGCTCCTTTAAGATGCCCACAATACCATAGACACTAATCGCAATCCAAGCGATTTCGATTATTACAGAAGGAGTATTCCAACTCCACATGAGGGAAATAAATAGCAATATCGCTCCGACCAAATTTAAAAGCGGGTAGAGCATTTGCTGCGGGGTTACCTTGCCCGATTGCACAAGGTAAAAGGCGGCGAGGCAGCAAATAACGCCAATCGTGCCAACAATATCGAACAATAAATCCATCTGAACTATTTTCTAACCTTAAACCGCTATCATAGCAAGATGAGTGATTTAGATAATAAAACCCCTTGATAGCACTATCCATGAAAAACCTAGCGCTGTTTGAGAACGATAAGCGGCATTCATTCTTCTTTAACGCTTTTTACGCTATAATGGGGTTATGAAAATTATACTCATTATCGGAGGCGCAGGCTTCCTTGGCTCAAACCTCGCAAAGCGCCTTGCTGAGCGTGGTTCGCATCGGATTGTAATCGTCGATAAATTTGGCGAAGGCGATAAATGGAACAACCTCGTGCGTGTACCCGTGGATGAAATTGTTCACCCAACCGATCTTTTCTATTGGCTTGAAAGCTATGGCGATGAAGTGGAAATAGTGTACCACCTTGGCGGCATTACTTCGTCGATTGAATCGGATGTTGAATCTATTTTAGAAGCTAATCATAACCTGCCATTACTGGTATGGCGTTGGTGTGCTGAAAGTGGCGTGCGCTTTATCTATGGGTCGTCTTACGAGGTGTATGGTGATGGAAGTCACGGCTTTAACGATACAGAAGACACAGAATATCAACGCAATTTACGCCCGCTAAACCCTAATGGGTGGAGTAAAAAATTGTTCGATATGCATATATCAGCGGCGGAAAAACGTGATGAACCCGTGACACCGCAATGGGTGGGGTTACGCTTTTTCAACATCTATGGCCCTAACGAATATCACAAAAAAGATTGCCGTTCTGTGGCGCTAAAAATATACGAAGAAGCGGCTTCAGGTGCTCCCGTGAAATTATTTAAATCGAAAAATCCTGATTATGCTGATGGTGCACAATTGCGCGACTTTATGCATGTTGACGATGCGATTCATATGCTGGAATGGTTTCTCGATAACCCCGATAAAAGTGGGTTATTTAACGCGGGAAGTGGCAAAGCTCGTAGCTTTGAAGAGCTGGCCAGTGCTGTCTTTAAAGCGCTCGATAAAGAGCCTAATATTAAATATGTCGATATGCCAAGTAACGTCGAAAGCCAGTATCAATATAAGACGGAAGCCGATATTAGCCGCTTACAATCTATCGGCTATGATCGTCCGATTTTAGATTTAGACCAAGGCATTGATGATTATATTAAAAGCTACCTAAGCAAAGACGATAAATACCTTTAGCGGCCAATTAGATTTTTATATTTTTCGCGACTTCACTTAGTGCATAGGAAGCATCGTTTAATGCCGACTGCCAATCGGAGGCGGCGTTATTATCTGCTCCATCGGTGATGTATTTAATCGCCCCGAAATTGATTGCCTCTTCTTTACATACTTTGGCTAAAGCATAGGCTTCCATATCTAGCACATCGCATGTTATTTTAGGTTTACCTGACTCAAAACTATCGCCGCTTCCACATATGCCTGCTTGTTGAATATCAGTGCTAAGCTTCTGATGTTCAATCACTAATGGAGTATCGTCATAGGGAGTTTTACCATAGTCAAACCCCAGTTTTGTGCCATCCATATCTCGTTGGACAAATTGATGGCACGCCACCAATGTCCCTCTGTTAAATAGATGGCTCCCAGCCGTTCCTAAATTAATGACGAGCTTGGTTTCTTTACCCTTATGTTTTCTGTCAAAAATTGCTTGAGTGAGTTTGTAGGCGGCATTTACTTTGCCTATTTTTGTGTAAATAACGTCAAACCCTGCTTGCTCAACACGCCCAAGGCTTTCTTCTTCGAGTGCCATGACAAGCAAAATATCATTGGGCATCATTTTTACTTTCAGCCTTTAGGTCCTACCATCAGTTCTGGTTTCACCCATTCGTCGAACTGTTCTTCGGTTAGGAGTTCTAGTGCTAATGCCGAGGCTTTTAATGTGCTGCCATCTTTATGCGCTTTTTTAGCAATTTTAGTCGCGTTATCGTAACCAATATGCGGGTTAAGTGCAGTGACGAGCATCAGCGATTCATCACGTAATTTTTCGATACGCTCTACATTGGCTTCTAAACCATCAAGGCAGTTTTTGGTGAAGCTCTTACAGCCATCGGTAATCAGGCGGATAGATTGTAGCAGGTTATAAGCCATCACGGGTTTGAACACGTTCAATTCAAAATGGCCGTTACTACCGCTGACAGTAATAGTAGTGTGGTTACCCATTACTTGCGCGGCAATCATGGTGAGCGCTTCGCATTGCGTGGGGTTTACTTTGCCCGGCATGATGGAGCTACCTGGTTCGTTTTCAGGTAATTGCAATTCGCCCAAGCCGCAACGCGGGCCAGAGCCTAACATACGAATATCATGGGCGATTTTCATCAAGCCGCAGGCGATAGTGTTGAGCACCCCTGAAAATTCAACGAATGCATCATGCGCGGCCAATGCTTCAAATTTATTGGGCGCGGTTTTGAATGGGATGCCCGTTACTTTCGCTACTTCTTTTGCGAATGCTTCGCCAAAGCCTTTGGTGCTGTTGATACCTGTACCTACGGCAGTACCGCCCTGCGCCAAGTTCAACATGCGCGGCATGGCGCTTTCAATACGCTCCAGTGCATATTCCATCTGTGCGACATAGGCCGAGAACTCTTGGCTTAATGTAATAGGCGTAGCATCCTGCAAATGCGTACGACCAATTTTGATGATGCCATCAAACTGTTTCACCTTCGCCGCTAGCATATCATGCATGCCTTTGATGGCGGGCTTTAGTGTATGTTCAATTTGCTCAACCGCGGCAATATGCATAGCGGTGGGGAAGGTGTCGTTAGATGATTGCCCCATATTTACATGGTCATTGGGATGAACGGGCGTTTTGCTGCCGATAGTGCCGCCCATCATTTCAATTGCGCGGTTTGAGATAACCTCGTTACTATTCATGTTCGTTTGCGTGCCTGATCCCGTCTGCCATACCACTAGCGGAAAGTTATCATCCCATTTACCCGCTGCCACTTCGGCGGCGGCTTTTACGATATTCGCGCCAATGGTTTTATCGAGGCCTGCAATATCCATATTCACGGTAGCGGCTGCGCCCTTCAACACACCGAGCGCGCGGATTAGCGGCTTGGGCATAGTTTCGGTGCCAATTTCAAAATTCATTAAGCTGCGCTGTGTTTGCGCTCCCCAATGTTTATCGGCAGGGACGTTTAATTCGCCAAAACTATCAGATTCGGTACGGGTGCTGGTCATAATATCATTTCCTTTTAGGCAGTCTATTCGATAAATGGTTTAAGCATGACACAAGCACAATGTCCACCTTACTGGCAACAAGCCATCGATGAATTATCAGCTAATGATGCGATGATGGCAAAAATCATCGCGCATTTTCCCAATGAATGCATTGAAAGCCGTAAAGATCCGTTTCAAACATTGCTGCGTTCAATCACAGGGCAGCAAATATCAGTGAAGGCGGCGGCGGCAATATGGGGCAGGTTGGAAGAGGCGTGCGAGCATCAACTAGCGCCCCCCATCATTGCGGCGCTTTCCGAAGAAACTTTACGCGCTTGTGGTTATTCGCGTATGAAGGTTAGCTACTTACATTCGCTGGCTGAATTTTTCCTTACACGTTCATCTCCAGAGCATGAATGGCAGCAGATGACAGATGAAGAGGTCGTCAAAGATGTGACTCAAATTAAAGGCATTGGCATATGGACAGCAGAGATGTTCTTGATGTTTCATCTACTGCGGCCAAACCTGCTGCCCTTGGGCGATGTGGGGTTGCTTAATGGCGTGGCGAAACATTATCATGGCGGCGAACGCAAGCCTTTGCCCGAAGTGGCGAAGCTAGCCGAAATGTGGCAACCGTGGCGGTCGGTCGCCACATGGTATCTTTGGCGTTCATTGGATGATATCACGGTTGAATATTAGAATATTGCATCTACACTAGCGTGATGCGTCGCTTATTTAAATGGAGTATATTACTGGGTCTTATCGGCATTGTCTTAGCGGCTATGCAGGGCTGGCTAGATAAGCCTATTTCGTTTTTAGAGCACGAAAGCCTATCGCTGCATGCAGCGGATGTTGATTTGACGCTTTACGATATTACCAAAGGTATTTTAATTATTGTCATCGCCTTTTGGCTGGCGGCATTGCTGGTTGAGTTGATTGAACGTAAAGTTTCAAAAATACGCACCATCCGTTCAAGCACGCGCACACTGATTGTGAAGGTCGCGCAGATTCTTATTTATGTGGTCGCCTTCTTGCTCACTCTCGATGTGATAGGTATCGACCTTACCGTGCTAACCGTTTTTAGTGGAGCGCTTGGTATTGGTTTGGGTTTTGGTTTGCAGAAAATTGCCTCCAACTTCATGAGTGGTCTTATTTTACTGCTCGAAAAATCGGTCGAGGAAGAAGATTTAATTGAACTTAATGATGGCATAACAGGTTTTATCCGTCGTACAGGTGCGCGTTTTACGCTCATTGAAACGCTCGATAGCCGTGAGATTATGATTCCGAATGAAGATTTCATCACGAGTCGTGTGATTAACTGGACCTATTCTAACAAGCGTGCGCGGGTGGATATTCCCGTGGGCGTTGCTTACGGAACCGATGTAGAAAAAGCGATGGAGATCATGCTACAGGCAGCGAAAGAATATGAGCTGTGTGCGACCTATCCTGCGCCAGAAGTTTTCTTGCGCCAATGGGGTGACAGTTCGATTAGGCTGTTATTATTCTTTTGGATTGAGGATGTAACTGCGGGTCGTTACAAGTCGCAAAGCAAAGTGATGCTAGAGATTCATCGGAAATTTAAAGAGAATAATATTCATATCCCCTATCCGCAGCAAGATGTTCATATTAAAAATATTAGCGAGCTGAAGAATATCTAATTTTTGCACGAAAATTTGAATATTCAAAAAACTCCAGCGGTTCTAACTTGCACTGTTAGATTAGTATGCCTATAACCCGCCCATGATTCCTAGATACTCACACCCCGACATGGTGGCGATTTGGTCGCCAGAAAATAAATTCCGTATTTGGTTCGAAATTGAAGCGCACGCCGCTTCTGCGATGGCCGAAATTGGTACGATTCCGCAAAGCTCGGCAGATGCTATTTGGGCGAATGCCCCTGAGGTATTTACGACCAAAGACGTTGAGCGCGCCGATGATATTGAAAAAACAACCAAGCATGATGTGATTGCATTTTTGACGATGGTGGCAGAACATGTAGGCGACGAAGCTCGTTTCCTCCATCAAGGTATGACCAG
>JALZUV010000243.1 GCA_023301245.1 Rickettsiales bacterium | reverse complement strand
ACTCGCCCAACCCGCCATAATAATGCCGTACACGCCTAGGCTCGAAATGGCGAGCAGGTACAGCACGCCCACATTAATATCGGCAATCACAAATTCGGCTGAAAATGGCATCACCGCCCAACCGAGTAACGCCAAAACAAAGGTGACCATCGGCGCTAAAATAAAGACGAAAGAACTCGATTGCGAAGGAATAATAGTTTCCTTCATGAAGAGCTTCAACCCATCGGCAAATGGCTGCAACAAACCAAAAGGCCCAACAACATTTGGCCCTCTACGCAGCTGCATTGCAGCGATAACTTTGCGCTCCATATAGGTTAGGTAAGCCATTAAAATCATTAGCGGCACGGCCACTAGCAAAATCTTACCGATGATAATTAGCAACGGCATGAAAGGTTCGATAAAGAGAAGGATATCTTCCATTATGCGGCCTTCCTCCCACCTGCACTTGTATCAGCAAATGTCGATAGGCATTCCGCCATCGTTGCGGATGCGCGACTGATACTGTCCGTCATATAATAATTAGCGAAATAATAGCTCAATGTATCGGCATTAAATTTAAACGTTTTTCGCGGGCGTAAATTGCTCACGGACTCATTCGGTTTTACGTCTAAATTATCGAGATGAGGAACAGCTTTCACCATTTTCGCGCGTAATCCTGCTAAATCTTCGAATGGCAAACTATTGCCCAACACATCAGATAGCGCACGAATAATTTTCCAATCTGCACGCGCTTCATCAGGGGCAAATGCCGCTTGATAAGCACGTTGCACGCGCCCTTCCATATTTACATAAGTACCATCTTGCTCAGTATAAGCAGCGGATGGCAACAGCACATCAGCGCGATGCGCCCCCGCATCGCCATGATGCCCTTGATAGATGACGAAACATTTACCACCGATATTAGACATATCAATTTCATCTGCACCCAGCAAATAGAGCATTTCAATATCGCCACTGCGTGTGGCCTCTAAAATACCTGCAGTATCTTTACCGCCTTTTGCAGGCAAGAAATCAATATCCATTGCACCCACGCGTGAAGCGGCAACATGCAGCATGTTAAAGCCATTCCAGCCTTTGCCCACTGCACCTACTTCTTGCGCGAGAGTACGTGCAGCAGCGTAAATATCTTTTGCATCTTCGCGCAACATTGCGCCTTGGCCTACAATGATCATTGGGCGTTTTGCTTTTTTCAGAATTTTCGCAAACTCACCTTTACCTGCCACTAAGTCGCTAAGAACCTTAGGGTTATCAGACAGCCATTCCACTGGGTACGTCAACGGAACATCATCGCCGATAGCGGCAATCGGCGTACCATTATTCAGCCAGCTTTTACGAATGCGCGCATTTAATACGGGCGCTTCCATGCGTAAATTAGCACCAATATATAAAATCGCATCTGCTTCTTCTACCGCCGAAAAACCTGAATTAAACAGGTAATCGGCACGCTCATCATGTGCGGTGAAGGCACCATCTTGGCGGCAGTCACGGTGAGGAGCTTTAACGGAATCCATCAGAGTTTTCATCGCAAATAGCGGCTCCACTGAAATTAAATTCCCTGCAATTGCAGCAAATTTCTTGCCAGTCGCTTTTTCGAATTTACTGGCGATTGCCGCAAAAGCTTCATCCCAGCTTACAGGCTCTAGCTTGCCCTTTTTACGTAAGTAAGGCGTATCTAAGCGCTGGCGGCGCAAGCCATCGCACGCATAGCGCGATTTATCACCCAACCATTCTTCGTTTACTTCTTCGTTTAAGCGAGGCAACACGCGCAATACGCTATTGCCGCGCACATCAACGCGAATATTTGCACCCATCGCATCATGCACATCGATGGTTTGAGTTTTCTTCAATTCCCACGGGCGCGACACAAAGGCGTAAGGGCGCGAGGTAAGTGCACCCACAGGGCAAAGGTCAATCACATTACCCGAAAGCTCGGACGCAAAGGCTTTGCCATCAGTGGTAATTTCCATATGTTCGCCACGGCCAACAGCGCCAAGTTCGGGCACACCAGCAATATCTTCCGCAAAACGAACGCAACGCGTGCAATGAATGCAACGTGTCATGTGGGTTTTAATGAGCGGGCCCATATCTTTAGTTTCAACGGCACGTTTATGCTCGGCATAACGGCTAAAGCCTGTACCATATTCGCGCGCTTGGTCTTGCAAATCGCACTCACCACCTTGGTCGCAAATTGGGCAATCAAGCGGATGGTTAATTAGCAGAAATTCCATCACGCCTTCGCGTGCTTTTTTCACCATTGGCGTGTCAGTTTTCACCGTCATACCTTCAGATACTGGCAGCGCACATGATGCAGCTGGCTTTGGCGGCCCCGGAGAAACCTCAACCAAACACATGCGGCAATTACCGGCAATTTTCAAACGATCGTGATAGCAAAAACGCGGAATCTCAACGCCAGCTTGTTCGCACGCTTGAATGACGGTAGCACCTGCGTCTACTTCAATCTCTTTTCCATCAATGGTCAGTTTAGGCATTGCTTAATTCCTTACGCCACCATGTTTCGTTGATATTGTTCGATTCGCTCTTCTAGCACGGGGCGGAAGTGGCGGATTAGGCCTTGGATGGGCCATGCGGCGGCATCGCCTAGGGCACAAATTGTGTGACCTTCGATACGGCCTGTTACATCTAGCAAGCCTTCAATTTCTTCTGGGCGGGCGCGACCTTGCACCATGCGCTCCATCACACGCCAGAGCCAGCCAGTGCCTTCGCGGCATGGCGTACATTGGCCGCAAGATTCGTGCATATAGAATTTTGATAGGCGAGCAATCGCCGCGACAATATCAGTCGATTTATCCATCACGATAATCCCTGCAGTACCAAGGCCAGTGCCTTCAGCGCGCAAACTATCAAAGTCCATCAATACTGTGTCGCAAATTTCTTTTGGTAGTAGCGGAGTTGACGAACCACCAGGGATAACGGCTAGCAGATTATCCCAACCACCGCGCACGCCACCTGCGTGTTTTTCGATTAATTCTTTAAGGGGAATACCCATTTCTTCTTCCACGTTGCAGGGTGTATTCACATGCCCCGAAATACAGAAGATTTTAGAACCCGTATTATTTTCGCGCCCCAAGCCTGCAAACCATTGCGGGCCACGACGTAAAATAGTTGGCACAACCGCGATTGATTCGACATTATTTACCGTTGTCGGGCAACCATATAAACCCGACATTGCAGGGAATGGAGGCTTCAAACGTGGTTGACCCTTTTTACCTTCCAAGCTTTCAATCAGCGCGGTTTCTTCACCGCAAATATAAGCGCCTGAACCTTCATGCACATACACATCAAATTGATAGCCAGTGCCACAAGCATCTTTGCCGAGCAAACCATCAGCGTAAGCTTGGTCAATTGCGGCTTGCACATGCTCAATCTCGCGCACAAATTCGCCGCGAATATAAATGTACGCCGCCACTGCGCGAATGGCAAAACCTGCCACCAAACAACCTTCAACAAGCTTATGCGGATCGTGGCGCATAATGTCGCGGTCTTTGCAGGTTCCGGGCTCACCCTCATCGGCATTCACGACCAAGTAACTTGGGCGACCATCTTTATTGTCTTTCGGCATGAACGACCATTTCATACCCGTACTAAAGCCAGCACCGCCACGGCCACGCAGGCCAGAGGCTTTGACTTCGTCGATAATTTTCTCTGGGCCTTTAGCCAGCAAACTCTTTGTGCCA
>JALZUV010000242.1 GCA_023301245.1 Rickettsiales bacterium | reverse complement strand
ATTAAGCGCACCCCTGAATAGATACCATCATCGTAACCAAAGTAACGGTCGTTGAAGAAAATATGGCCGCTCATCTCGCCTGCTAGGTGGGCTTTGGTTTCTTTCATCTTCGCTTTGACAAAGCTATGGCCTGTTTTCCACATGAGTGGTTGGCCGCCATGTTTGGCAATATCGTCAAACAAGGTTTGGCTGGCTTTAACATCGGCAATAATAGTAGCACCGGGGTTATCGAGTAGAACATCGCGGCCAAAGAGAACCATTAGCTGATCGCCATATAAGATACGGCCTGTTTTATCGACAGCGCCAATACGGTCGCCATCGCCATCATAGGCGATACCTACGTCAGCATCTTGCGCTTGTACTGTATCGATTAGCTGCTTCATTAGCGCTGGAATGGTGGGGTCAGGGTGGTGATTGGGGAAGTTCCCGTCAATCTCGGCGTTAATAACAGTTACGTCAGCGCTTAACATTGCGGCTAAACTCACCGAGATATCGCCTGCTGCGCCGTTACCAGGGTCGACCACTACTTTTAATGGGCGCGCGCCTTCAGGTTTATAAGCATCCGCGAGAACTTTCAAATATTCAGGTTTGCAGTCTTTGTTAATGAGCTGGCCTTCGCCTGTTTCAAAGTTATCGGCAGCAACATATTGGCCGAGTGTTTCAATGCGCTCGCCATAGAATGAGTCTTTGCCAATCATCATTTTAAAGCCATTATGGTTGCCTGGGTTATGCGAACCCGTAATCATAATACCCGCATCTGCACCGCTATGGTGAACGGAAAAATACATTAAAGGGGTAGGGCCAATGCCATAATCATGCACGATAGCGCCTGTGCTTGTTAAGCCCTTAACGAGCTCTTCGCGTAGGGCGGGGGTGCTTAAGCGGCCATCATAGGCCAAGTTAATGACAGGAGCTGACTTACCTGTTTCACGTATAATGGCGCTAGCAAAGCCTTTACCTATATGTAGGGCATCAGCAGGGAAGAGGGTTTCGTTGTAAATGCCGCGAATATCGCCAGCACGGAGAATGGAACTATGAAATTTATGCATGGGGTTTTTTAGCCTATACTTGTTATGATTATTACAGTTTTATTACGATTAGTTAATATTGGTTAATGTTCGGTTGCATATTCGGACGGCATGTGCTAAAAACTAACCAATAAGTTGAAATATTTAGTTAGGAAATAATAATGCCAAAAACGCCAAATGCAACGATTGTCCCTGTAATTCTTTCTGGAGGAATGGGAACTCGCTTATGGCCAATGTCGCGTAGCCACTATCCAAAGCAGTTTTTAAAACTAGCTTCGGAGGATTATACGTTGATTCAGCAGACCGTACTGCGCGTTGCTGATCGTGATATTTTTGAGGCTCCTGTTTTTGTAAGTAATGAAGATCATCGCTTTTTAGTCGCCGAGAATGTGCAAGAACTAGAAATTGAAGATGCAGAGATTCTATTAGAGCCAAAAGGCCGCAATACTGCACCTGCACTGGCAATTGCCGCGCATTATGTGCGTAAACAGCATGGCGACGATGCGGTAATGCTCGTATTGCCTTCTGACCATATTATTGACGATGTTCCTGCCTTTCGCACGGCAGTATTAAAGGCCGCGCAATCGGCGCTACAAGGCAACTTGACTACCTTTGGTATTAACCCCTCTCACGCAGATACGGGTTATGGCTATATTAAATATGACAGTAAAGAGATTTGCGATGGCACTCATAAGGTGGCCGAATTTGTTGAAAAGCCAGACGAAAAAACGGCTGAGAAATATTTAGCATCAGGCGATTATGTATGGAATAGCGGCATGTTTGCTTTCCCTGTCGGCTTATTGCTAGAAGAAATGCTAGAACATCGTGCTGATATCGCTAAAGCGACGGCCAAAGCTTTTAACAGTATCCGCGAAGGTGAAGATTTCACTCGTTTTGATGCGAAAGATTTTGCTAAAATTCCTGCTGAATCGATTGATTATGCTATTATGGAGCCCACTAGTAAGGCGGCTGTGGTGCCGATGGATTGTGGTTGGACCGATGCTGGATCGTTCGATGCGCTATGGCGTATTAAAGATAAAGACAAGGTCGGCAATGTGTCGGAAGGCAATAATATTTTTGAAGGCACAGAAGATTGCTACGTAAATAGTAAAGATGGCGTAAAAGTAGCCATGCTAGGGGTGAAAGACCTAATTGTTATTTCGACGAAAGACTGTGTGATGGTCGCTGATCGTAACAACGCACAAGATGTTAAAAAGCTGGTCGATAAGCTTAAAGTCGAAGATCCGAAACTGGTGAATGAATATCGTCAAATGTCACGCCCTTGGGGTAATTATGACAGTGTCGATAATGGCGAACGCCATCAGGTGAAGCGTATTACCGTGAAGCCAGGTGCTAGCTTGTCGTTACAAATGCACTATCACCGCGCCGAACATTGGATTGTGGTGAAAGGAACGGCGATTGTTACCGTTGATGAGACGCGTAAGATTGTTTCAGAGAACGAATCTATTTACATTCCATGTGGTGCAAAGCACCGTCTTGTAAACCCCGGTGCAATTCCATTAGAGCTGATTGAAGTACAAGCAGGCTCGTATCTAGGCGAAGATGATATCGTTCGTTTTGAAGATACTTATGGACGCATCACGGAAGTTGTGTAAATTCACATCCTATGATTGCACCTTATCGAATAATTTCAGCCGCTATGACGCTGCTACTATGCCTTTGCGGATTTTCTGTGATGGCGCAGGAGGCTCCGAAGGCAACTGACAGTGACGCTGTTGAGTATAATTGTCCTTATTTACAGGATGAAAACCGTCGTACTATTGCCGCGCTAACGCAAGGTAAAGACGGCTGGTTTTTCCGCCAAGGCGATATTAATGAATATTTTTCTTTGTTGCCACATGCGAAAAACTACATGACGCGATTAACGCAAGCATTTGCTAGCCAGAATACTAAATTGATTTTGCTGCAAGTGCCGCCACGTCCATTTTCTGCTTATGAGCATTTCAACCGTACGCAGCCAGCACAACGCTCTTTTAACCGTGCCGATGGTATGGTCTATTATAAGAGTTATGTGAAAGACTTGGAATCGACTGGCGCAATGGTGGTGGAAGTCACCGATAAAATGGAAGAAATTGACCCAACTTCTGGTTTGAGTTTTTTCTACAAGCGCGACACGCATTGGACACCTTTTGGTTCACGCTTAAGTGCGCAACGTGTGGCCGAACGCTTAAAATCAAATAAAGTTTATCAGGGTATTACACCCACTGTTTACAAAACCGAAGTAACGGGCGAGCTGCAAATGAAGTCTGCCATTGCGATGGAAGCAGAGACGCTTTGTGTCGATAAAGTGCCGCCTGAAACTTTCCCATCGTACCAAACTAATGCACAAGTTGCTAAAGGCGAAGATGCGTTGTTTGGCGATGTAAGTTCTGCACCGCCACTCGTATTGCTTGGCTCAAGTTTCAGCGCTATTCCGTGGTTTAACTTTGATGGTTTCTTGTCAGAATATACAGGTCTCGAAGTGGCAAATTTTGCCATTAGTGCAGGTAAATTATTTAACGCGATTGTGTCTTATACTTCTATGCCGAAAGATACGCGCCTAAACCCAAACTTTGTAGTATGGGAAAACCTTGCTCACTATGACTTTAACCTTGGTGATGCGATGTTCCGCCAAGCTATCCCCGCTGTTTATGGCGAATGTAGCGCTGCTGAAGCCATAAAAACAGCAACAGTAAATATTAAATCTGGTCAAGATGAAGCCAGCTTATTTCAGCTAGATATGGCGAAAAAAGTAAGTGGTTCTGACTATTATATCTATTTGAATTCTGACAATGTAAGCCTATCTAACTTCACGTTAGAGATGGAATATGAAGATGGCGATGGTGAGTGGTTTATTCTCGATCGTCGTGAGAATTTCAACAATAACGGGCGCTTCTTCGTTGAGCTATCTGAAGAGATAAACTCAAACTTAAAAACGTTACGTTTAATTGGTCTACCTTCAATTAATGCAAAAATTGAAGCCCGCTTATGTAAAATTCCGAACAAACCATAGAGGAAAATAAAATGAAAAATTTACTTAACCTACTGATTATCACATTATTATCGTTTGGCACAGCTTACGCAAATGACGATGAACTGTATGATCCAGCACCGCCAGCTGACTCAGCCTTTGTGCGTGTAGTCAATGCAGCGAGCGGAGTCGCAGAAGCGCCAGCACGTGTAGGAAGCTTCGACTTTGGTGTTCAAGCTTACCCGAAAATTTCAAGCTACCATATCATTAAAAAAGGTGAATATGACGTTACCATCGGTGGCGTTGCTGAGAAAATGACGATTGATGCAGGTGCTTATTACACAATCGCCCTAACCGACGATTTGAAGTTGGTGAAATTGCAAGATACGCTTTTAACTAATCCAGCAAAAGCGCTCGTTTATTTCTATAACTTCTCTGCCGCACCGATAGCTGCGCTTATTGCTACCGACCACGGTAAGCCAATTTTTGCTGATATTGCGTCTGGCGCAGGCGACTCTCGCGAAGTGAATGCATTAAAACTTAACCTGCAAGCTAAGGCAGGCGACGTGGCAGTGAATGACTATAAAGACGTTCAATTGAAGCGTCGTGTGGGCACAAGCTTTATCGTTACTGGTAAGGCTGGAGGCTTTAAAAGCTTGATGGTTGAAAACGAGGTGAAACGTTAAAACATGAGCAAAACGAACCTACTGATTAATAGTGTGATGGGGCTGGCATTTGTCAGCCTCATTATGCTGCTGCCTATCCACGCAGTTGCAGGAGGTTTGACACAACAAAAAACTATTACGAAAACTATCACCGGCTTCTCACCACCTAAGTTAGATTATCAGAAGCTGTGTATTGTTAACGATGCAGTCGATGCGCCTGTAAATGTTAGCGACAGTAAACTGTCGATTGAAGATAAGCTTCGTGTTGGCGTAAGGTTGCTTAATGGTGGCCCTAATTTATTCCCCGACCCAACCCGCGCTATTCGTTTGCTACGCGATGTGATGAATTCTAATAGCAGTAAAGCGCCTCGTGCAAAATTCCAAATTGCACGCCTTTATATGCAAGGTAAGTTTTTACCTGAGAACCAAGAAAAAGCTTTGGAGCTTGTAGAAGAAGTTGCTCCTAGTGACCCTTATGAAGCTGGGTATGTTTTAGCGCGTTTGCTTCAGCATTTAGGTGAATATGGTAAAGCAGAAAAATATTATAAACGCTCTGCATTAGCGGGTAACCCGCAGGCTTATATTTCGCGCGCTTATATGTATCGCGATGGCTTGATTCCGAATGTTGATCAAAAACAAATCGACCAAATGATAAAATTGGCCGAGAGTAAAATTCTTGAAGAGCTGGTGCAAGGAGACTGTAACAGCATGTATGGTATTGGTAAGTTATTCTTACGCGATAGTCTCAATTCGGATAACCACCCGATGGGTATTAATTGGCTTGAAGATGGCGCTGTTGCGCAAAGCGCGCCTGCCATTAGCTATTTGGGTTACCTCTATCTTTACGGTATTCAAGTAAAGCAAAATGAGCAACGCGGCTTAGATTACTACCTGCAAGGTACAAGATTAAATGATGCAGAATCATTTTACCGCTTGGGTAGTTACTGGCTGCTAAAGAAAAAAGACAGTGTCGAAAATTGGCTTAAAGGCTCTGGCTATTTAGAGAGTGCTGCAAAGCAAGGACATCAAGCTGCTATCAAACGACTTATTCAATATTACCGTGGTTATTACGGCGGCGATACGCAATATGACAAAGCCGCTAGCCTAATGAAAAAGGCGCTAATTATTCCTGATATTGCGGCTGAAGTTCCTTACATGCTAGCCGAGGCTTACATTGTGGGTGATGGTGTTGAGAAAAACGAAGTGAAAGCTTTTAAGCTTTTCGATAAAGCGGCAAAAATGAATTATCGCGATGCGATGTTACGACTTGGCGATGCTTATAAATACGGTATTGGTGTGAAACGTAGCCCGATTAAGTCGTATCGTTTTTATCGTCAAGCTGCCTCTATTGGTAGTCGCGATAGTATGATTGCTTTGGTTGAAAATTATAAGTGTGGCGTGGGTAAACCGCCTAATAAACGCTATTACAATGTATGGAAACAACGTGCAATTCATGAAGGCACGGGTAAGATTCTCTATCCTGAAGTGGTTCGCCTAGCGCAAAGCAAAAAGGCAGAAGATAAGCAAGCTGCCTTCCTGCTATTGAAGCGTCGTGCAGGACAAAATGACCGTGAAGCACAAGTAATGCTATCGCATTTCTATCGCAATGCCATCGGTACGAAGAAGAATGATAAATTAGCGGATACTTGGCTGAAAGAAGCTGTTGTTGTCGGTGAAGGTCAAGATAAAGGTTTTTCTGCCATGGGCGAAGCCCATATGGATGAAACTATGTTTGGTGTAAAGCCACAAAAAGCTGCTGAATATTTTGAGAGAGCTATTGCAATTGGTAGTAAGGATGCTGGCTATGAGTTAGGTAAACTTTACGACGAAGGCGCAAAAGGTTTTGCAAAAGATATTGATAAAGCTGCCGCCGCTTATGGTGAGGCGGTACGCCGCGGTAACGATAATGCGATGCGTAAGTTAGCCGATATATATAAACGACAAGGCAAAGTGCAAGAGGGCGTACAACTATTGGAGCGTTCTGCGGCGATGCATAATATGGATGCTATTTTGGAATTGGTGAATCATTATATGGCTCTTCCAAAAGATAATCCGGATGATTTTAAACAAGCACTTTTCTGGCATAAAAAAGCACGTGACCATTATCCGTGTACCCCACATACACGTGCGAAGCTGGACCGTTTGACGAATAAAATTAATTCCCGCGACAGCACTGGAATTGCACAAAACCCTGCTGAAGTATTGCAAAGCGCGAAAGAAGGCGATGTGCGCTCTATGCGTAAGATGGCGCAAACCTATATCTTTGGTTCTGCGGGCATTGAGCCAAACCCAGAAGTTGGCTTTAAGTGGTATCTTGCTGCCGCCAAATCAGGCGATGCGATATCGATGCTAGAAATTGGTAATGCTTATTCAACAGGTTTGGGCGTGGCTATTTCACGCGAAAAAGCAGGTGAGTGGTGGGCGAAGTCAGCCGAGGCAGGTAACGCCAAGGCGAAGCAAATGCTGGCGGTTGATCCAACATTAGTTCAATCTGCACCCAAGAAAAAAGCCCATTAAGTAGCTTAGTTTTGCTTCCTGCTATTGTTTCCACACTGGTGTTACTGCGCCTATGCCCTTTTTGTTAATAGGCTTTAGTGCCGTCAAAAGGTGAGTGTTTAGCTAGTGATAATAAGAGCTGAACTATCGATTAACATAGTACGCAAGTAAGCCTATCAAAAAGCAAGAAGATGATACAGCTAGGGTTAAGCTAGGCTTCGAAAAAAAGTAAACACGTTCCAGAATATATTTAAATGATACGCTAAACTTAGCTGATAGCTGTAAGGACTAATGGTCCCGAGCGTTAGGTGAAGTTATAGCAGTTAAAATAGGTTTGGTTTATGTACGCTTACGCGCCTTCAACTTATTGCTTAGAGATACACGTGCAGGCACATAGGTAGCCGCCGCATGTGTTATGGGAAGTGAGCCTAAAACTGGAAGTAGAGGAACGGGCTGTGTGACTGCGCAATGAGTTTGCAGAAGGCAGTCACAAAGAGGCCAATCACAACCAGTTGCTCGGTTAAGGTGGCATGTTCTGCCCAGCTCTCTAAAATCGACTCCTGATGATGCCCACGCCACTTTAGGTATTTGGGGCTTAGGAATATCACCGCGAAGGCGAGGGCTAAGGTGGCAATCATTAGCGGCGTAATTTGCCAACTTAATGTGTCAGATATTTGGCCGAAGTTACCGAAGCTAAACATGCCTGCATAGAAGCCAAAGGCGGTTGTTACATCAGGCGCGCGGAATAATACCCAGCCCATCAGCACGAAAATAAAGGTGAGAAGCCACGCGATTGCGCGTGGGTAGGGTGAGCCACTCTTGCCGCCAAGCATGCGCTCAATCGCCAAAATTCCGCCGTGCCACGCACCCCATAAAATGAATGTCCAGTTAGCGCCATGCCAAAAACCACCCAGCAACATGGTAAGCGAAAGGTTGATGTAAGTACGCACTTTTCCCTTACGGTTTCCACCCAGCGGAATGTAGAGATAATCGCGCAACCATGTGGAAAGCGAAATGTGCCAGCGCGACCAAAACTCGGTAATAGATTGGCTAATATAGGGGTGGTTAAAGTTACGAATAAAGCGGAAGCCCATCATTAAACCAAGGCCAACGGCCATTTGGCTGTAACCACAGAAATCAAAATAAAGCTGGCCACTATAGGCCAAAATTCCTAGCCATGCTTCGGCAAAGGTAGGGTCCGGTTGGGCGAACATCATGTCTGCGAGTGGCGCGAGCGTGTCTGCGATGAGTACCTTTTTGCAAAAACCACACATGAAATAAATAGCACCTTCATTGAATAAGGTGAGGTTATGTTCACGCTTTTCAAACTGATGGGCAATATCTTTATAACGAATAACAGGCCCTGCAATGAGCTGCGGAAATAAGGCAATAAAGGCTGCGAAATCGAGGAAGCTAGGCGCTAATTCTGCATCACCACGATAAATATCGATAAGGTAACTGATGGCTTGGAAGATATAGAAAGATATACCAATGGGGAGGATAACACTCCATGCATCCCACGTGGTTCCGCCCATGGTGAGGACGATTTCGTTAAAGGCATCGATACCAAAGTTGAAATATTTGAAATAGCCTAATACGAGCAAATTACCCGCAATACCGTAGGTGAGCCATTTCTTGCTGCTGCTAACATTACCAGCAGCTTTGGTACGTAATATGTGGGTGGATATCCAGTAATTAAAGAAGGTGACTACACCAAATAGAATTACAAAATCAATACGCCACCATGCGTAGAATAGGTAGCTTCCCAATAAGATAACGAGAGAGCGCCAGCGTGTAGGTGTTAGGTAATAGATGGCGAGAAAGACGGGTAAAAAGAACGTCAAAAATACGATGGATGAAAATACCATTACTCGGCTCCCTCGGTTTTATCTTTGCGCGGCAAGTAGCGTTCAGGGAATTCCCATATTACGAGTTTGGGTTTCGCTGATAAGCTAGGCAGGTTTTTAATAAATGTTTCCATTGGTGCAAAGGGGCCTTGGCCCTCATCGGCTAAATTTAAAACATCGGTTTGAAGTGCTTGCTTTAGAAAGCCTTCAAAATGCCAATCTTCTTGCGCGCTATAAGACGTGCCAATGAGGGTGACATCAATGACCTCTTCGCCAAATAAATCATCCGATAGTTCTTCGCTATTAGCTTCGGTAACGTAGCGGTTAATGGCTTCGCCTTCTGGCTTCACAGATTCCATCGTTGGGATGAAATCGAGCAAGTCGCCTCGATAAGGTTTATCCGTATCGGTTGTTTGTTTCGTGAGGAAGGATTTGCTTGTTAATTCAAGCTCTGGGTGGTTGGTCGTAATATAATTTTTAACTGCTGTGGCCATTGCATGAGCGCCGTAAGCTGACCAATGCGTATCAGTACGCATGAAAGCAGGTTGCTTCATATTAGCAAAAACCGCGCTGCCATCAATAAGGGGCATGCCTTGTGGTGCTGCCAGTGATTGATGCATTGCGGGCGGCTGGTGCTTGCCTAGCTTATCAGCATGATGGCGAGTTTTAGAAGGTATCCATGCAACGACAGGCGTTATGCCGTGAGCGCGTAAACTGGCGATATGTTTTTGCATACGTGCTGTATTATCTTGCGCTATTTGTGCGAAATTATCGGTCGTTTCAAATTCTTCTTTAGTGAATAGCCAGCCGTCTTTACCTATGACAACGCCAGAAGTTCCAGTATTGAAAATCTTGTAGCGCAAAGTACCCCAAAGATCGGTTGCCCATTCTTTATAGCTAAGTTTATCTTCAATTTGCTTTTCTAGCGATGTTGTTGTTTCGCCACGAGCGACTTCTTGAATGCCACTGGCTTTCAGTTCCCATTTATCTGTGTTAGGCGGCAAAGTGAAAATTGCACCCACCATAAAGATGACTAAGCAACTGATGAAAAAGGTAGCAGAAAGGCGATATTGCAACATGGATTATTCCATTTCCAGTTCGTCATCAACGGCTTCAGGCTCTGCTGTTTTTGAGACTTCTGCTGTCGTTGGTTTGTTAAGACCTGCCAGTTTATTATAATCGCGAATCGCTAATACGTGTTTCTTTGCTTGAGCACGTGTGAAATATTCAAGTGCCTTTTCTTTGCTTTTAGCTACGCCATCGCCATCGCGATAGGCAAGGGCAATATAGTAATCGGCATCAGGGACTTTATAATCAGACGCTTTTTTAAACCATACGAGTTCTTGTGACTTGTTTTTAGCCACGCCCACACCGTTACGATAGAGCAAGGCCAGGTTAAACATCGCCTCGCTATTACCGCGAATGGCGGCATCTTTAACAAGATTTGCGCCGCGTGCGGTGTCTTTATCAACACCGAGCCCGCTAATGAAAGCCATACCATATTGGCGTGTGCCTTCGGCTGTAGTCTCCGATTCATGAGCTTGGCGGAATGCATCGACTGCGCGCGGGTGGTTGATGCGCCCACCAAATGCACCTGAATAAGCGAGTCCAATATGTAACCATGCAGAGCCTTGTCCTGCCGCTGCCGCATCATGCAGCATATCTAATGCTTGCTCGGAGGTATAGCCAGGAGTTGAGTTCCAAATAGTAAGGCGGCCTAAAGCAAGCTTTGCTTGCGCGCTGCCAAGTTCCACACCTTTTTGCAGCCATTTAATAGCGAGGCTAGCATCGGGTTTTACGCCGTGGCCGTGGAAAAACATTAAGCCCAAGCGTGTGGCAGCAGAAGGGCGGCCACGTTCAGCATCTGCCTTTAGTAGACGATAGCCATATTCGTACATTTCTTTAATCGCATTTGGCGAAGGTGGAACCACCTCTTTCGCTTCATACATTTCAGCTAGTACAATGGCGGCTTCGGCGTTTCCTTGCTGTGCAGAAATTTTAAACCAATGTGCCGCAAGTTTTTTGTTTGGTTTTTGGCCAGGAAGACCACGCTGCAAGCGCTCGGCATATTTAAAAGCGGATAAACTATCACCTGATTTTGCTTTTTTAATCAGCTCTTCAACGGGATCGTCAATCTCAACCGCGTGAAGGTTGACGGCGAATAATAAAACGAAAATAGAGAGTAAATGCAGAAGTTTCATTTAACGAGTTCCTCGTGGTTTCCAATAAAAGCAGCTAGCGTTACCGCCAACATATTCATCAATATAGGGGCGCTGACGCCACTTGGTTTCTTGTTGCATTAGAATATCTAAACGCATAGATGACAGGTTGTTACGTAATATATACGGTTCGGCAAATGCCATATAATGGCGGTCGTGCCCACGGCGGCGCATATAGTCAGTATCTTGCTCTAGGTAGTCTTTATGTGGCCCTGGGATATAATTTTCTGCTGCATGCTCTAGCACAACTAACGGTGCGCGCGAGGCAGTAATAAAGTAGTTCATTAATGATGCGAGCGAGTTGCCATTGCTTGTGGCATTATAAAGGTTTCCACCAAGTAGGCGGTCAATCTCGGCGATAGTTACGAGGCTAGAAAGCGCATGACGCATATACCACACTGCACGCGCACCACGGCGTGTTTCAAGGGGAAGGGAACCATCAGCACGCGCGTCAGCCAATGCACGCATAAAGCCTTGGCGGCCTATGTTAATGAGGCGTGCATCTTTTTTGTAAGCGCCCCAAGCCATCAGCACAGAATCAGCGAGGTAACGGTGATTATTATCATCCACATCGCCATCAAATTTTTTGTCGAGTCGTGGAACAATGGCGTCAATCCATTTAACAATCTGGCTACGTTCCGAACTACTAAGCTGGCTATCAACTGCCGATAGGGCGATGACTACAGGAAGCATGTAGCGTTTTAGCGCATAATAAGTGTCATGTGCGGTGTCGCTTTGAAGGAATGCACCTTCTTTAGACCACGAAAGCAGGCCTTCTTTTAAATCGTTGGTCGCTTTAGCATCGCCCGCAAGGCTACGTCCCGTAAGTACCATTACATACCATGTGAATTTAGCAGGGCGATTATCGGAACCGTAGCCATCGGTGGTTTTTAAACCGCTGATGGGAGAGGGAAGTTTGCCATCCCACTTAACATTAGCTGCGAGGCAGTATTTCTTTGCTTCAGCATAGGCGGCAGTCTGCAATTGAGCCTTACGCTCTTCAGTATCAAATATTACTGGAGCAGCAAACGCGGCAGAAGCAAAAGAGATAAAAGAAAGGAATATAAAGCCAAGTTTAAACATCAACATCCTGCTTGCTACGAGTTTGGCAGCTTGAGTTTACGACGCGGCTTTCAAGTTGGCTTTGTCCGTCATGTTTATAAAGCCCATCTTTGCGGAAGCGGCAAGGATGGTGCATCCATTTACCTTTAGGGCACCTGTCGGCAAGTAAAACTCCTTTGTCACGAATGCTATATTGGCTGGTAAAGTAGCTGTTGTCGGTAAACCATTTACCTGAGAACATACGTGGTGATTGATCGGTGAATCGATTGCCACGAATAAGCACCGCCGATAGATTTTCGCCAATAATACCCGCACCATTCTTTTCAATATGGTTGCCGACAACACTCATTGCAGCAACATCTGAATAAGGGTCAAGCGTGAAGTTACGACGTTTGTGGGCAGGGTCGTCTAGTAGCTCTGAGATGTAACCCATTAGGCCACCTTGTTTGTTATTTGAGAGGTTGTTGAAGAACACTCCATTATCTTGACTGTTACGAATGCGGATTCCCATACTCTTATTATTAAAGAAGCTGTTGCTGGTAATGTAGTTACAGCTACTTTCGAACACCGTTAAGCCATCTTGTTTGTTACCAAAGGCAGTGTTTCCATATACGAAAGTTCCCGTACTCAAGCGGTCAATCATGAAGCCAGAAC
The DNA here is from genome assembly GCA_023301245.1 of Rickettsiales bacterium. Classification (GTDB taxonomy): domain Bacteria; phylum Pseudomonadota; class Alphaproteobacteria; order Rickettsiales; family JALZUV01; genus JALZUV01. The sequence goes on along the minus strand of JALZUV010000242.1, from coordinate 19 downwards.
CTTTATTATCAAAGGATAG
>JALZUV010000241.1 GCA_023301245.1 Rickettsiales bacterium | reverse complement strand
GATAATCAAGGCGTTGCTCAGCAAAAGCGTATTACTAAAAAATATATAGAGCAAGTAGCCGCACCTGAACTCTTCGCGCTTCAGAGCATCTATTCAAAATATATCTACGGCCTCGCCAACAGCACCAAAGATACGGTTTACAGCACCCATAACGACAAACATTCCGAAGCAGTTGGCTATATGCTTCATACATTAGTGAATGCATCTATCCCTAAAAATAAAGAATTTTCTGTGGGAGGCATGTTAAACAAGGCTCACCAGCTTAGGTCGCGCCCACAAATAAATAAAACCAACGGTGTTACTGTCACTCCCCTCGAAACAGGTGAATATTCATTGAGCAATATGTTGCCGCAAACAGAGAGCTTCGACCAAGAGAACTCGCATTCTGTGAATACTATAATATACGGCCTCTCGCAACTTACCCCAGCGCGCGCAAAAGCGTTCATCATGCGTGACATTAACGAGCTTTCTTATAAGGAGATCTCTTCCAACCTTGCCGTACCAGAAGGTACGATTAAATCAGCAATTCACTTTGGACGAAAAGGAATTATCAAGGCCATTCAAGAACTCCCCACAGATGAACATGGCGATGCTATATTACCCAAAGAAGCCCAGATCTATCAACTCTTTGACGATACTAGCAATTGGGCAGCCGACTATATCGACACACTTAATAAAGGGAAGGAAACCGCCTCAGCAGCAAAGCGAAAAACTAGAAAGCCTGCCGTCGAGAAAAACAGTGAGAGGTCTTGGCAAAACAAACTCGATAAAGCCGCCAGCGAAAATGAAATTGGCGGGGATATCTCTCTCAAATAAACACAAAAAAAACGGCCAGCTCTTGCTGACCGCTTTTACACATTAGGATATGCTTTTCTTAGGCAGCGCTAGGCCGGCGCTGGCCCAACTGCTCTTTAAGGTGAAGCTTTTGCTTCTTCATTTGAGTGATTTTTACGAAATCTGGTAATGGGCGACCAACCTCTAGGTCGATTAGATTTTCTAAAACGGCGTGCTTTCTTTCCAAGCTTTCTAGATGGGCGTAGATACTCATAATACTCTCCTGTTTGTAAAGATTCTATGTTATGTAACACTGTTCTTATGCAACCTGCTTGCTGCTAAACTCATTTAAACAAAACTCGTGAATATGGTCAATATTTTTCTTTGGTCAAGATAAAAATAATTACTCTGCACAGCAAGGTGATATTAGATAAATAACGGAGCTATGATGACACAAAAACGAATGATAATCGGAATTAGTGGTGCAAGCGGTGCTATATATGGAGTGCGCGCTTTAGAGCTTTTAAAACCCCTCCCCATTGAGACGCATTTGATTATATCCAACGCCGCCAAAATCACCCTAAAAGAAGAGACTGATTTTCCTTTGGATAAATTGAAATCTCTGGCTGATGTTCTACACTCTGCCAATAATATTGCCGCATGCATTTCATCTGGCTCCTATCAAACACTGGGCATGTTAATTGCGCCCTGCTCTATGCGCACACTGGCAGAAATCGCCTCTGGGGTTACCAGCAGCCTCATGAGCCGCGCTGCCGATGTTATTCTCAAGGAACGTCGCCGCCTTGTGTTAATGGCGCGCGAAACGCCGCTGACGACAATTCATATTGAAAATATGCAACGCGTAACCCAAGCGGGAGGCATCATTTACCCGCCCGTGCCCGCCTTCTATCATAAGCCCGAATCGATTGACGATATTGTTAACCAAACGGTCAGCCGCGCGCTGGAGCTTTTCGATATTGATACGGGCAAAGTCTCGCGCTGGAAAGATAACGAAGATAGTGCTGGGAAATAGCGCCATTTTTTGCTATAGTGTCGCCCTATGATGATGGAAGAAACTGTAAGCCTAGAGAAGAAGTTATTCACCCTGCGTGAAAAACATCGCGCTCTCGACCAAACAATTGATCAACTCGGCGAAAGCCAGTTTTCAGACCAACTTCAACTGATGCGCTTGAAGAAAGAAAAGCTCGCCCTGCGCGACATGATTTCGGCTATCGAAGAAGAACTCTACCCCGATATTATCGCCTAACCCCTTTAACCAAAGGTTTCTTTTAGCGCTTTCGATAGTGGTTTGCCGATAGTGGTGGCAAAATTAATGTTCTTCGCCTCGGATTCCATTAGGCATTCAATCATTGCTATGCCGAATTCAACGGTTCCGCCTTCAAGCTTATTTTCAATCGCTCTCTCCATTCCATTAAACGTATGGAATATCAGCGGATAAAGGCTTGGCGAAATACCAGATTTATTCATTAACATTGCAAATTCTTGTTCGCCTACATTGCAAAGCTCGGCAACTCGCTCAACTGGCAGTTTCGTATTATACGCCATATAATGCATAAAGAACTGCTCTTGACCAAGGCACAGGGCAAGCAGCATAAAAGTGGCGCTCGCCTTGCCTTGTTTTTCTATTTGCATAATCATCTGATCGCAAGTTTCGGCGGAAGGTTTACGCCCCAGAAACATCAAGGTCAGTAAATCATTCTTCAAATCTTCTTTTTGTAACGAGCTAAATGACTGGATTTCAGAAGGCCTACTATTTTGCTGCTCTGCCGATTGCTGAATTTTCACCATATGGTTTACCGCCAAAGTTGGCAGCGGCATACGTTTCATCATTCGGTTCAATATGGGTCTAGAGCGTGAATACTTATACGCAATTTGCAGAACAACCTCATCACCTAATATCGCAGTATTATTTTCTAACAAACTAGCAACAACATTTTCAATATTGCGCTCAACTAGCATAGAGCTAACCGTGACTGACAAAAACTCTCGCTTAGCGACTGCAATCAAACGCGAAGGCTTATCTATCTTTGGTAATACATCCATCAGATCACTTGTTTTTAATACGGGCGAATATTGCAAGATAGGCAGTGACACTGCATCTTCATCATCCATTGCCAACAGCAACACCAACTGCGTGGGGGCGTTATCGCTTTTATGAACGCTTTTAGCGAGTGCAATTCGCACCGGCGCTTCATCATCTTTTTGCAGATAAAAAGCTATCTCACACGCGATGCAATATTCCACACTCTCCTTTGCCGTACTATCAAAGTGAAAGCCGATTTTACGCGCAATCGTTTCACGCGCTTCAGGTTGCTTGTTCTGCTGGAGGAGCTTAAAATCTTCTATAGTGAGAAGTTCATTACTTAATTTCATCATCCCATAATGATACGGACAAAACCTTAAACTTTCTTTAAGCTCCCCCTCAAAATTTCAGCAATTCAACTTTATTTTACTAATGCGCGACTTCCTGGCTTCACAGCTTGGCTATTTTGCAGATGCGCGGGTAAGTCGTTCGCATCATAGGAGATAACCTCCATTTTCAACAGCGGCACAAATGGCACGCCAAGTTCGACCTTACCGTTACTACGATCAACCAGCGATAGTTCGCCCATTACCACGCCGCCAGCATTATTAATGCATGCAAACGCCTCGCGTGAAGATAAGCCTGTGGTCACCACATCTTCCACCACTAGCACTTTTGCGCCCTTATCAATGGTAAATCCGCGGCGGAAGGCAAACTCACCCTCGACTCGTTCACAGAAAATATAAGGCCTATCTAGCTGGCGCGCCACTTCGTAGCCAACCATCAAGCCGCCCATTGCAGGGGCAACCACCATGTCAATTGCATCAATATCTAGCGTGGCTTTCATTTTCTCAATCAACGCTTCCACTAAGTTTGTAGCGCGCTTTGTGTCCATCAACACCCGCGCACACTGCATGTAAGTGTCGGAGTGGCGGCCAGAAGATAAAATAAAATGCCCTTTTAAAATCGCTTCTGCTGCTTCAAATTCGGCGATAATTTCTTGTTCATTCATACGATTGGCTCAACTGCTAGGTTATCTAATAAACGTGTTTTACCCAAAGTCGCCGCGGCAAGCAAGCGAGCTTCTCTATCGAGACGCTCAATGGGCTCTAAATTACTAACATCAACCAATGCAATATAATCGACACTGTCAAAGCCAGCATCAAGCATCGCCTGCCTCGCCTTGGCAAGGCTATTACTGTCACCCTCTTTGAACATTTTCGCTGTTTGCCCTAAAATAAACCGCATTTGCGGGGCAATTTCGCGCTCCTCTTTGCTTAAATAGCGATTACGCGACGACATAGCCAAACCGTCACTTTCGCGGGCAATCGGTGCACCAATAATTTCAACAGACAGTTTGAGCTCTTCCACCATTTGGCGAATCACTTGCAACTGCTGAAAGTCTTTTTCACCAAACACCGCTCTATCTGCTTGAGAATGGTTGAGTAA
>JALZUV010000240.1 GCA_023301245.1 Rickettsiales bacterium | reverse complement strand
AACAAAGCGAACGACGCCTGCGGTAACGAGCCGAATTTCAGATCGATGATACAGATTCAGGGGCGCAGTCGTTATTTTACATTTCCTTTCCTTTATTTTATTTTGCGTGTGTTCGATACACTAATTTTGGCGCCTACGGTGTACCGCTTCGGGCATATCGGTTGGTCTACCAGTCGGTATAACACGGGTGCAAAAACTGCGCAGGGACCCCGAGGGGGGTAAGCATAAGTAGGCATTGTCCGCAGGGCGTCCACGCCCGAACCACACGATCGCAACGTAGACACCATCGCGACTATTTCAGAGTCACTTACCTTACATAATCGCTTATATCATCATGTCATAGGTCAGTAGGACAAATTCTGGAGTCGCCTTGCCTGTGTCTGCGCGGCCGTCACGTTTTCTCGACGGTTTGCTTGGGCTCACAGCATCGTTTCCACCCACCTGCATATCGTATAACACTATCAATGGAAATATGCAAAGAAAAGGGCACTTATCAATCGAGGCCCGATTAGCTGAAACGAAATAAACAAATAAATAATCTGCTGCATTTTATGAGCCCGCACGATCGAGGCGGGGCGTAGGACCGCGCATACACGAAACGCGGGCCGAGGGAAGGGGCCGAAAATAGGGGACCCAACCCCGCAATATCAACCACGGGCAATATGGGGGGCGGGTTTTACATATACAATACTATATTTTCGGCGTAGCGCGCACGAGCAAATACCCACGGTGAGACAAGGCAAGTACAGCCCCAGCGCAAACTACAATGTGTCATGGGACAATATATAAAACACGGAAATATTTCCAGCATAGACCACCGACACTTTCGGGCGTGCTCGTCGTACGCGCGCGGTAGGTGGAGGCGAGTCTATGGTTCCGACGCCTCGACCAGCGCCAAGCCCGTGTACAACCCATGCTCCCCGCCACACCGACTTTGAGCCCGACGGAACACGACTGGGTGCGCACAGGGAGCTTACCCGCCGACCCAGGGAAGTTGCCCGCGTGGGAAGACGTGTCTCGGCATCCATTGCAGGGACCGCTGCGTCGGATGCCGTGGCGGGCCCCAATATGGGACTCAGGGGCGAGCGGAAGCAAATTCGTCCCGGGCTTGCTGCGCAAGCATGCGGCCTTTTGGTATGAGATTATCCTTCCCGATCACCCTTTGCGCGAGACGCTAGTGTCGTACGTGCGGGACGGGGTCAGCGTCCACGAGTTCCTGCTAACGTCGCATAAGGGCACATCGGTGGAATCCCCCTATAACCGGGAAAAATTCCCGGGCGCCGTTTTTGCGAACCGGATCCCATCGGCCCATGCCGAGTTTGTCCGCACCGAGATGCAAGCTCTCATCACACGGGGGTGCGTGGTAAAGTGGGCAGACGTGCGGGGCCCGGAAGGTCCGGCGCGACCTCGCATGATTCGGGCGCTATCCGTCGAGGAAACAAAACCGCGCCTGATTTACGATGCCCGCCCACTCAACAAGGTGTGCAGGAAGGTCACATTTTCCATGGATACGGTCGCGCGCGTTGCACTCGTGGCGTCCGAAGGGTGCTTTCAGGGTTCGTTAGACGATTCATCGGGCTTTCACCATGTGCTCTTGCATCCGGCGTCGTGGCCATTATTCGGGCTACGGTACCAAGGCGTAGACTATGTGTGGACCGTGCTACCGTTTGGGTGGTGCGAAAGCCCGTACGTTTACCACACGCTGAGCGAGGCGAAGGTGGCGTTTTTGCGAGCGAAAGGCATTCCCGCGCTAGCGTACATTGACGACTCGTGGTTGGCAAACGTGCAGAGCACGCACGGACAGCCCGAGCGAGCGCAGTGGTTGGCCGCAGCGGAAGCGATCCACGTAGCGATGCTGGTATCATGGATGTGCGGGTATTTCCTGTCCGAAAAGAAGTGCGACCTGCGCCCGACTAAGGTGCAGAGATACCTGGGAATGCTGTGTGACTCCGAAACGGCATCGTTCCGGGTGCCCCAGGATAAGATGGACAAGCTGCACCATCTCTTGCGCACTGCCGTCGAAGCGCGGGGGCTGTCCTTCCGAACGTTGGAACGCATCGCGGGGAAGTGCATGAGCATGACGGTAGCCATCCGGCCGGCGTCACTGTGGACACATGCCATGTTCACAGTGCTCTCGAGGTTAGAGAAATCGGGGTTGCGCCACATTGACCTGTCGCAAGACGAGTTTGTGGACCTCCGCGGGGAATTCACCCAGTGGATAGGTATCTCGTCATCCTCGCACCAGGGTCCGTGGCAGAGGGCACAACACTTTACGGCCGCCCTCACCGGGGGCGCAACCGACGCGTCCTCTACTGCGTGGGGGGGAGTGGTGAACGCGACGACGGGACCATTCCGCGCGGGGGGGGTCTTCCCGGAAGAGTGGCTGACTCGGCACATCAACAGCAAGGAGATGTTCGCTCTGTACCACGTGTTGCTCCAGTTTTGCACGCGATACCCTGACGCCTTACGGCGGGCACAACTTCTGGTCGATGTAGACAACCAGTCGGTCGTGGGCGCGTTCCGGAAGGGTCGAGCGAAAGACCCCGTGTCGCATGCGCTGTTAGTTCAGCTGTTTAAGATTCAGGTCGAGTTCGGGTTTATGTTGTCACTAAAATGGGTCCCGACCGCCGACAACAGCGTCGCGGATGCTATTTCGCGACCCTCGAGAGAGTCAGTCATTCGTCTGCACCCACACGCATTCCAAGAGCTGTGGGAGGCGATGGGGCCATTCAATTTCGACCTCATGGCGTCCTCGGAATCTGCCCAGAAGCAGCCCGGCGGGAATGCCAGATTGCCGTTCTTCGCGCAGTATGACTGCGAAGGCGCTTCGGGGGTAGACGTACTGGCGCAAGATGTCTCGAGGTTGCCAGGGTCAGAGGAGAAAATGTTCGGGTATTGTTTCCCTCCCCCAATCATGGTAGGAATTATTGTCCAGCACTTGTCAGAATGGCGGGCCCACGCAGTGATCGTCGTCCCAGACACCCGGGCATTTTGGTTCCCAATACTTCAACAAGC
>JALZUV010000239.1 GCA_023301245.1 Rickettsiales bacterium | reverse complement strand
AAAAGTTCAACTTCAGGAGAAAGTGGCCGCTGCTTCGCAGTTAAAGCTGGAAAATTTTGCTGTATATGCTGTAAACAAAAGAGGAAAGGAATATAAAAACGAATTCAGAAACAGGCAGATAGCACAGCTGAAAATTCAATTTTACTATCTGGTTAGTGTTAGAGAGGACATTGTAAGTAAAACAATATTTAGGTGACATAAAATGTTCTTCTAGAAGTCTTGGTGGGGACCAAAATTCCCTGCCGGACTGCAACAGCACACGGCCCCCCCTCCGGACTGGTGCTACGCACCCGAAAATTCGAGTACCCACGCAATCCACGTTGGCGGCGATACGCGGCGCACCCACGGAGACCACGAAACGTCGCATGCAAAACCTTCCACGAATAAACGGCAGAAGAGACATGCACTCGGAAGCAGACGAGTTGCAACGCCTGCTGCGCTGAAACAGACGCACACACTGTAGCCGCACACAGTCCACCCTTGTGGCACCCGAATATACAAGTACCCACGCAATCAACTTTGGCGGCGACACGCAGCATACCCACGGAGACCGCTAAACGGCGCGCGACCACCTTGCCCAGACGAACGGCACATGAAAACATACACGGGAACGCCAACGAGGTACGACACCTGCTTCGCCGAAGCAGGCGCACACTCAGAGACAGCACACAGTCCCCCTTTTGCGACGTACCTCAGGCGACCACGAGACGGCGCGCGAACATCTTCCGGGGATGGACGGCACACGAAACACGCCCGGAGAAGCCACCACGTAGCGGCGCCTGCTTCGCTGAAGCAGACGCACACGCTGCAGCAGCTCCCAGTCCCGCCCTGTGGGCAGGTGCCACGCACGCGAAGATACGAGGACCCACGCAATCAGCTTCTGCGGCGATACGTGGCGTACCCACGAACACCCTTCCCGGATGGACGGCACACGAAACATGCACCGGGAAGCCAACGACTTGTGACGCCTGCTTCGCTGAAGCACATGGCGGCCAACACGTCGCGGCGCCTGCTTCGCTGAAGCAGACGCACACACACTGCAGCAGCACCCAGTCCCGCCTCGTGGACAGGTGCTACGCACACGAAGATACGAGTACCCACGCAACCCGCTTCTGCGGCGATACGTGGCGCACCCACGGGCGCCATTAAACGGCGCGCGAAAGCCTCTCCCGCATGCACGGCACACGAAACATGCACCGGGGAGCCAACGACTTGCGACGCCTGCTTCGCTGAAGCACACGGCGGCCAACACGTTACGGCACCTGCTTCGCTGAAGCAGACGCACGCACTGCAACAGCACCCAGTCCCGCCCCGTGGGCAGGTGCTATGCACACGAAGATACGAGTACCCACGCAACCCGCTTCTGCGGCGATACGTGGCGTACCCACGGAGGCCATTAAACGGCACACGAAAGCTTTTCCCGGATGAACGGCACACGAAACATGCACGGGGAAGCCAACGGGTTGTGACGCCTGCTTCGCTGAAGCACGCGTAAACCCCATGACGCGCGGAAAACTCACGAAGGCCTTAAACGGTGCACACAAGCCGTTTCTGGATGAACGGCGAATGAGCCATGCGTCCTCGTGAGGTGCGCACGAACATTAGAATGTACCTGGAAGCTGTGTACATTCTGGTCGATCGATGGATAGAGCAATTTCGGCCCCTGCCAGTGACCAATAACTATCCAGCTGCAGCCACAGGCCCGGTAGCTGTTGACATGTTCGAACAGTGGATAGAGCGATTTCGGCCCCTGCACTCGGCCATATACCCATGGCATCGCCCGACCCCCGCGAAAATTAGAATATACCTGGTATGTAGCTGTTTATATTCGGGTGGAACAATGGATGGAGAAATTTCGGCCCCTGCCATGATCCATTTCACTATCCAGCTGCAGCCACAGGCCCCGAGCCGGCGGTAACGGCAACGGTGCCAGATCTCGACAACCGTACGCATGCAGCAAAAACGTACATATGCAGAAACACCAGAGGTTTCGCGCCCTGAAACACACGCCTGTTTATCGTGACGTGCGGGCGAGGAGTATAATGTACGTACAGGTAACTGTTTACGTTCGGGTCGAACAGTGGATAGAGCACCCCTGCATTTGACCGTTGTACCAATATCCGCGCCCGCCACCCACGAAGATGATGATAGACCTGGTGGCTGTTTGTTCTGGTCGAATAGTGGATGGAGCAATTTCGGCCCCTGCAATTGACTTTTTGCCAACGTCCGCGACCGAAGCCCATCGGATATAATAGCTGCTGCGCCGAGCATCTCCCCCTACCAACTGCATGTGGTACGTACACGCCGTGCCACCCGCTTCGGGACACGCGTGAATTCGGGGGGAGGGGAACATACGTATATACCGGTAGCCAATAGACGTAGTTATTCGTACAACGTATATACCGGTAGCCAATGGACGTAGTTATTCGTACCCGCGATACACGACCAACACAATATATATATATATACACCCGACGACCGACCGTTCGGTATAGTTATTCGACTGCCAGAAAAACGCACTTTAAGTTGATACAGACTTAACTATGCCTACGGCACAAACAATCGATGCCTGACCATCACAGTGTACTCGATGGAGCCATTTCGGCCCCTGCAATTGACCGTTAGCCAATATCCGCATCCGAAGCCCATCGGATGTAACAGCTTCTGCGACGAGTATCTCCCCCTACCAACGGCATGTGGTACGTACTCGCCGTGCCACACACGGCGGGACACGCGTTATTTCGGGGGAAACATGCGGATGTATATGATATACCGGTAGCCCATACTCGTAGACAGACGTAATTATTCGTACCAGCGATACGCGACCAACACAATAAATTATATACAGTACGCGACAGCAGTTAAGAAACTCCTATTTTAGCTAAGGCTTGCGGCTTATTGTGATGTCAACGTTGAGCACAGGCTCTTAAAACACTAT
>JALZUV010000238.1 GCA_023301245.1 Rickettsiales bacterium | reverse complement strand
GACTCTTCAGCGCTACTGAAAGAAAAATCTGGTACTGCAATAGGTTCGGAAACCTTCTTCACAATCTCCGCTTTAGGCGAAGCGATAATATTTTTCTTTTCAACCATAGGTGTTTTCGGGGCAGCGATAGGAACGACTTTGCGCGCTTCCACTATTTTTTCAACAATCGGCGCGGGGACTGGCTTAGGCGCTTTCACAACCACTTTAGGTTTCGCGATTTTTTGTAAAATACTCGGCGGCATTTCCAACTTCTGCTTCACTACCTTCGACTTCATGACAGGCATCGCTGGCATTTCGCTCTTAGCAATAGCATCAATGGTTGGCGCTGGGGCTTGTAATTGAGGCACACCATCGCTCAACCAGTCTTGAGCATTGTCAGGAATATCTTGTACTAATGCACCGATAGCGGATTGCGTCTCTACTTCATTTAAACGCGGGAAGCCCGCTTCATCGTTACTGACTTGCGGTTCAAACGGTTCAAATGCAATCGCATCAGGCTCGGTTAAAGCAGGAGTACTCGTCACTACTTCAACGGGCATATTATTTATCTTTGGCATCGCAAGCACCGCAGCTTGCGGTAATTTTTCGGCAACAGCAAAGTTATCTGGAATCGCCAGTTCTTGTGCAGCAGGCTGCTGTAAGGCGACGATAGGCTCAACCGCTTGCAATGGTGCCATTGGTGCTTCTTTTGCAATCTCTGGCGCCAGAATTCTTGCAATCATCTCTTGAGAAGGAGAAACTATTTCAGGCCGCACCATTGGCACGACAGCTGATGGAACAATCGCCGCACCTTGCAGCGCATCAGATGCAATTTCACCTACCGCAGCAAATGTGTCATTCGGCAAAACCACCGGCGCTTGCGCGACCGCTAGCTCTGGTGTTTTCAACATGGGATGGGTTAGTTCTTGAGGCTCATCATCACTTGAGAACCAGCCCGAAACTTTATCGAGGATGGATTTTTTTTCTTGTACTTCAGCCACTGCAATCGGCTCTAAAGCTGGCATAGTATCTAGGCCTGAAGCAACAGGAAATGCAGATTCACCTAGCGGCATTTCTTGCATAATAATATGCTCTTCTGTCGGCTCAACACTAGCGATACGCTTGCTAGGCAGTTGCTGCATAATTACTTTTCCGCGAGGAACAGCAGCGCTGGCCACGCGCGTTTTAGCGCGGCTTGGCAAGGCTTGCTGAACGACTTGGCGGTTGCCAGCAGGAATTTGTTGCGCCACTTCGCTCGCAAAACTACCCGAAGATACTGGGGCAACAGAGGGTTGCGCCGCATAAGTTTGGTTTCGTGCGCGATTCGCAATCGATTGACGTAATGAACCAAGCACTTCAAGGTGCACTTCCACACTCGGCAAACTGGCTTTACGACTACGCTGAGCGTCAGCATCAACAGGGATTAGAGCAAGCGAAGCTACCGATGAAACCAGTGCCAGCGTTGTAATTTTTTTTATTGTACGCCCCATACTACCCCTATTTATTCTTTTTATTAGCCCCGCGCATATCAAAACATTTCACGCTTCAAGGCAAGTACGAATTACATTTTATGCTGCTTTAGCTGTCCAATGCGGTTTTAGAACACTTAATAATTGCTTATGCATTTTTTCATTTCCAACCACTAAACTAGTCGGATTAGACACATTATCATCGCCATCTAGCTGTGTTACTTCTGCGCCCGCTTCTTTCGCAATCAACAGACCCGCCGAAATATCCCAACGCTTGAAAGACGTGTACCAGCCCGCATCATATTTACCCGCGGCAATATAAGCTAAATCGAGCGCGGTAGCACCCATGGTGCGAATCCCCTTCGATTGCTGGGTTACCTTCATGAATAATTCCATCGATTTTTTATAGTTAGGCTTATCGTACTTTGGCGAATGGGTTATCAGCAACGACTCATCAAACGCTTTGCGCTGACTTACTTCAATACGACGGTCATTTAAAAATGCGCCTTTATTCTCTTCGGCGATAAACATATCATCGTGAATCGGGTCGTAAATAACGGCAGATACAGGAACCCATACACCATCGCTAAGTCGCTTTTTTTCCAATGAGATAGAGGTGCAAATGTAAGGTATTGCATGAATGAAATTAGTCGTCCCATCCAGTGGGTCAACCACCCAGCGATGCTTTTCGTCACGACCTTTAATTTCGCCACCTTCTTCAAGCAACATACCATAATTAGGGCGCGCATTTTCTAGCTCGTAGCGGATAGTTTTTTCCGCTTTCAAATCAGATTGGGTTACAAAATCGAGCGTACCTTTACGCGAAATTTGTAAATTTGTAATTTCACCAAAATCGCGGCGAATTCCGTTAGACGCTTTTTCAGCCGCCTTAATCATTACATTCAAATGAGCCGAATTAATTGCTGGCATTATTCTTTCCCTACATATTCGCCGGTGGCAGTATCGACGACAACACGTGTGCCAGCGCTAATATGCGGCGGCACAAGAATGTTAACGCCATTTTCTAACACGGCTGGTTTATAAGAAGAGGATGCAGTTTGGCCTTTAACCACTGCATCCGCCTCTGCGATTTCAAACGTAAGCTGCTGTGGAATTTCAATTCCGATAACTTCTTCGTCATAACTTTCCGTTTGCACGGTCATACCATCTTGCAAAAAGGCTTGCAGACGTTCATCTAGCAAGTTTTTATTCACGGTAATTTGCTCGTAGCTTTCGCCATCCATCAGGTGCAGCAAGTCATCATCAGCATAAAGGAACTGATATTCCTGCTGATCGAGACGAACCTTCTCCACCTTTTCGTCCGAGCGAAAACGCTCGTTTAGCTTCGTGCCATCGCGGATATCTTTCATTTCCACTTGCATGTAAGCGCCGCCCTTGCCGGGTTGCGTATGCTGCGTTTTAACGACCACCCATAAGCGCTCGCCCTTGTGCATCAGCACATTACCTTTACGAATTGTAACACCATCTATTTTCATGCGTGCTATGTATCAGTCAGCAGGCTTTGCCGCAAGCGCTTCCTGTATGGCCACATTATAAGCTTTAACCCCAGCGCCCGCACCTTGCGGGTGATTCCATACGCCAGTGATAACCGCCACAAAGTCAGCCCCTGCCTGCACAAGCGGCGTAGAATTTTGCGGAGAAATTCCGCCAATCGCCACGCATGGTAGGGTCGAAAACTCCGTCCAATTTTCTAAAAGCTCAGTCGTGGGCACGCCCCATTTCTCCAACTTCTCTTTGGGCTTTGAGGTGGTTTCGTAAAAGGCACCAAAGGCGACATAATCCGCCCCCTGCTCGCCCGCTTCCATCGCCAAATGGCTGGAGGCATGGCAGGTAATGCCCAATATCATCTCGTCGGGCAGGCGCTGCTTGATAGCTTTCACGGAAGTTTGCGAGATATCCTCTTGCCCCAAATGCAGCCCATCCACGCCCAATTCAATAGCAATATCAATGCTATCGTTAATAATAAACGCCGCCTCATTCGCATGGCAAATCGGCATAAGCGCCTTAGCCGCCGCGCGAATTTCATCGTCCGAAGCTTCTTTCAGCCGCAATTGCAAACAAGCAATATCGCCGCCAGCAAAAGCCTCCTCCACCTTCGGAATAAATTCGGAAAGCACAAAGCTTGGCGGGCTAATGGCGTAGAGTCTAGTTTGTGAAGGCAACATAGTAATTCACCTCCAAGTCAGTGTCGGACATTGACCATTCCCATTTAAGTGGGTTCATGACCATGCCTTTGCTTTCTTTGTGGGTTAGGCCTGCGGCTTGTAGCGGCTGGATGAGTTCAGCAGGGGTAAGGAATTTTTTCCAATCATGCGTGCCGCGTGGCAACCAACGCAGCACATATTCTGCACCTACAATGGCCAGCGCGTATGACTTCATGGTGCGATTTAGGGTGCTCATAATTAGCAGCCCACCCGGCTTTACTAGTTTAGCGACTGAGTTTAAAAACAACTCCACATCGGCCACATGTTCGATAATTTCCAACGCTAGCACCACATCATATTGCTCGCCAGTTTCGGCGAGGCTTTCGGCAGTGGTGGTTTTATAATCGATAGTTAGCTGCATGGCTTGGGCATGCGCCATTGCGGTTTTTACGTTCTTTTCGCCGCCATCAACGCCCGTTACTTTTGCGCCGAGGCGCGCCATAGGCTCGCACACCAGCCCACCGCCACAACCAATATCGACTAACGAAATCCCCTCAAGCTTATCAATGTTGAAATGCGCGTAAATAGCATCGCGAATATAGCCCACGCGAATGGGGTTAATTTTATGCAGCGGGGCGAATTTACCTGATTCATCCCACCATTCTGCGGCAATTGCGCTAAATTTCTCAATTTCTTGGGGCTCTAGGGTGGTAGCGTTCACTGGTTACTTCACTTTACGATTATTTACGGCTACATCATATCTATGGCTATATTAGACCAATTACAAGCGCTACCCGCCCAGTGGCAAAAGATATTGCAAGACCGTTTCGCCGTGGTGATTGAAGAAGTAAAAGTAATCGCTACTCGCGCAAAAAAACCTACGCAATCGAGCTACAACCTAGGCTTACAATTATTTCGTGATCAGAAATATGACGAAGCAAGGCTGCGGTTTAAATTTGTGCTTTGGCGACAGCCTCATAATGCGAAAGCGCATTACTATATTGCCCTTTGCCATTTTGCGCTAAATCAGAAATATGCAGGGCTAGAGGCGCTGAATAAATCGCTGACCTATGATGATAAGAACGAAGATTCGCTCTATTTAAAAGCCACCTTAGAGGACGGCAAATATGCCGATCAATACGAGCCACACACCACCCCCATCGAGATGGTACGCGCCGAATTTGCCGAACGCGCCTTTGGCTATAACTACCATCAACATGAGAAAAACTATCGCGGGCATGAGCTAATATCAAGATTCCTCATCACCCTGCATAAAACTCCGCGCATCATTCTTGATGCGGGCTGCGGTGCGGGAATTTGCGGATCCTCGCTTCGTATTTTTTCATCCAAACTTACGGGCGTTGATTGCTCGCCTCACATGATTCGCGAGGCGAAACAATTCCCCACCCAAAGCTATGATGAATTTATTGAAATTGATTTGCGCGACCATTTACTAAAAACGCAAGCCAACCAATATGATGTGATTGCCTCCAGCAATGTCATGCCCATTATCGGCGGCCTTGCACCTGTGATGGATGGCGTGGCCAATGCACTGACCAACGATGGCTATTTTATTTTCACCACTTACGCACTGCAAGCGGTAGAGGGTTATAAGTTCATAAACGAGATTGCCCGTTTTGCTCATAGCTCCAACTATATCAAGCAGCAAGCCGCACGCACGCAGCTTAAGGTCGTCGAAATTCGCGACGTTGAGCTCTATGATAATGACGAACGCCCCGCCTATTTCGTAGTGCTGCAAAAGTGAGAGCCATCACCGCTAGCGATAGTGCTGCCCTTGCCACCCTACACATAAAATCTTTCGATAAATGCTGGAACGCTACGCAATTTGACGAGTTAATTGCAAGCGGTGCTGGCGGCTGGTTGGTAGAAGGTTCCGCCTTTATCCTCACCCGCAGCGCGGCAGATGAGGTGGAGATTTTAACCCTCGCCACGCACCCTAAACAGCGCCGCCGTGGGCTAGCTGAAAAGCTAGTGAGCCACAGTATTTCTGAATTAAAAAAGGGAGCTGCCAACGTCATGTTCCTAGAAGTGCGCGACGATAATCTCGCCGCTCAAACACTCTACCAAAAGCTAGGCTTCATCCAAACCGCCACCCGCGCCAACTATTACGCCCTGCCCGATGGCACGGCTAAAGATGCCATCATCATGCGCTTGCCCCTTGCGCTTGCTAGCACAATCGCTTAAACGAAAACCATGGCTATTATTGTACAAAAATTTGGTGGTACTAGCGTTGCGGATTTGGATAAAATTCGTCACGTGGCGGAGCGTGTGAAAGCTGAAGTTGATAGAGGCAATAAAGTGGTCGTTGCCGTATCTGCTATGGCAGGCGTGACCGACCAACTTGCGGCGTGGAGCCGTGAAATGTCCGACCTTTTGCAGCCCGAAAATTGGGCGGAATATGATTCCGTCGTCGCATCAGGCGAGCAAGTGACCTCTGGCTTATTGGCTTTACGTTTACAAAAACAGGGCGTGAATGCACGCAGCTGGGCGGGCTGGCAATTGCCACTTCGTACCGATGGCAGCCATGGCCGCGCGCGCATCGCCGCCATTGATACGGAAATTATGCATGAAGCATTAGACCGTGGCGAAGTAATTGTCGTCGCAGGCTTCCAAGGCATTACCGAGGATAACCGCATTGCCACCCTTGGCCGTGGCGGGTCCGATACCACAGCGGTGGCAATTGCCGCAGCGCTCAAAGCAGACCGTTGCGATATCTATACCGATGTTGATGGCATTTACACCACCGACCCGCGCATTGTAAAAGCCGCGCGCAAACTTCATAAAGTTGCCTATGAAGAAATTTTAGAAATGGCCAGCCAAGGCGCGAAAGTTTTACAAACGCGCTCGGTTGAAATGGCAATGAATTACGGCGTAACCGTGCAGGTTCTTTCCACCTTCTCGGATGAACCCGGAACATTATTAGTAGAGGAAGATGAAGTGTTAGAACGTAGAAGAGTAACAGGCATTACCTATAGCCGCGATGATGCGCGGGTAACGCTCACCAACCTAGCCAACGTGCCGGGTATTTCCGCCAAAATTTTCGGCCCCTTGGGTGAAGCAGAAATTAACGTCGATATGATTGTTCAAAACGTAACTGAAGGCGGCCAACGCACCGACATGACCTTTACCGTGCCCCAAGCCGACCTCGCCAAAACGCTCGAGGTAATGGAAGCAGCCAAAGATACTATCAATTACGAAAAACTCCATTCTGACAGTGGTGTTTCTAAAGTATCCGTCATTGGTGTTGGCATGCGCTCACACGCAGGGGTGGCCACCACCATGTTCGACACACTCGCACAAAAAGGCGTGAATATTTTGGTAATTTCGACATCAGAAATTAAAATCAGCACGCTAATTGAAGAAGAATATACCGAACTCGCCCTACGCTCACTCCACACTGCCTTCGGGTTAGATAAAGAAGCTGAAGTCGAAGCGGGATAATTTCGCCCCACCTTAACCTCATCGTAATAACTTAATGGTAGGGTGGCTTATGGTTTTTGAAGATTATAACCCCAATACGGGATGCCAAGAGGTTTTAGCACGTTATGTGGTAAGCCAATATTCTTCGAACAAGCTTGGTAAAGGCCTTGTCAGCGACGATAAAGTTAAAGCCGCCATGCGCGCCTGCGATATTGAAGATTTAGTGTCGACCTTGCTTGAAATACAGCAATATGAATCTGACAAAGATGAGCCCACACCTGAAAATCCGACCATTTTCGATATCGTAAAAGCAAAGCTCACTCCGGGTTTTATAAAAACTGGGCAGGAGTTTATTAACGATGTTCGAGAGTTTAAATTTTCCGATTTGCTCCCCACCATGCCTGATTCGACCAAAACAGAAAAAGCGGTAGAAAAATGGAAACATAGAAAACCGCAACTAGCTGATAGTTTAATCGAATATGTTGATAGCCGCCTCAATAAAAAGCTGTGGGATGAAATTGAGCCTTACGCGAATTATATGTCAAAAAACAATCACGATGAAAATATTCACCAAGAATGTATTGATGGCATTAACGGAGCACTTAACCATACAGACATCCCACATGTGCTAAGCGATAATATGGCTTATGACTTTAATGTGCTATCGTTAGAGCATGATTATAACCCAGAAATTAAGACGCCCTTTTTCATTGGAAGGCCTTTAGAGTCGTCGCAACAGCAGCAACCTACTCCGCCCCCAAAAGCAGCAATCATCCCTCCAGTTTCAGATTTCAGCACGCTTTTTGATGATGAGCCAGTAAAGAGCGAGACTAACCAAACCTCACTGAATTCTGATGCTTTCTTAACTCCGAACTCGCCTCCACCAACCGAGGCAGAAGCGAAGCCTCACATTGAGGAGGAAAACCCCTACGACAGCTTATTCCGCGAAGATTCAGAGCTTCCACCTGAGAAGCCATTGCCAACACGCACCGATAACCCAATAAGCGAAGAAGTAATCCCTAAGAATAAAACTCCTGATTCTCCGCAAAAATGAACGAAAATTGGGCACAGCATCATAACGACTCTCCCATTTTTTTAATCCGTGGTGAATCGGACGGCAAAGCTATTTGGCATTATTTGCAGGTCGATAAATTAAAGCTTCCTCTTTATAAGCGCGCAGCAATGCAAGGCTCCATAGACGTGGCCGACTATGGCACCGTGCTTATTTCAGGATGGGGCGATCGCCCATCGGACGCGGTCGTTAAAAAGATTGAAGCCATGGCAAACGACTAATAACGCTTCGTGCCCTCAAATTCCTTAATCGCCAGCTTAATTTTCTCGATGCGATTTTCGGGGTTGGGGTGCGTGCTGAAAAACTCTGGTTGGCCGCCTGCACCGCCTGATGCTTCGGCGAGAATTTTCATCACATCAATCAGTGCGTAAGGGTCGTAGCCTGCCTCGGTCATAAAGCGCACACCAAGATAATCAGATTCCAACTCATCAGCGCGGCCATATTTCATATTTACCATCTGGCCAATCATTTGTGCCATGCGGCCTAGGCCTTCACTACCTGCAGCAACAGTAGCCGCCCCTGTTAAGCCAGCAGTTAATTGTTGTTTTGCCAAATGCTCTGCTCCGTGACGGGCAATAACATGAGCAATTTCATGCCCCAATACGCCAGCCACTTGGTCGTCACTTTTTAAACGAGAATATAATGCAGCCGTCATAAACACTTGCCCACCGGGTAAGGCAAAAGCATTCACCGTGTCAGAATCGCGCAGCAAGTGAAACTGCCAGTTCCAATCCGTATCGCGGGCGACACTGTATTTCACCAAGGTCGCACCAATTTCATCAACACGCGCTTGTGCTTGCGGGTCGGGGTGAAGCCCGCCATGCTGCTGCGCCATTTGCGGAGCCGATTGCAAGCCGAGCGCAATTTCTTGCTCAGGCGACATGGCCACTCGCTGGGTTTCGCCCGTTATTTCATTATATTCCGAAGCGCTAAAATAAGAGATTAGCGCCCATGCGGCCAAGCCAAGACCAATAATAAGGCGCATTTTCATGCCACCTCGTCCGATGCTTTGACCATGCTGTCTGTATTGATTACGATACATAAGAACAGCTTTAACGACAAATGCGGCCAACGTGTAGTGTTTTTTGCTGTGCTAATCCAAACAAGCCGCTACAAATTGCTTATGACAAAATCTTTATTAACGCTAATGCAGCGCGGCACCGACTTTCTTGGCAGTAAATACGCAATCATGGGCGGCGCAATGAGCTGGGTTTCTGAGCGCAACCTTGTGGCTGCCATGAGCAACTCAGGCGCCTTTGGCGTTATCGCCTGTGGCTCCATGCCGCCCGAATTGCTGGAAAAAGAAATCGCAGCGACCAAGGAGCTTACCAGCAAACCTTTCGGCGTAAACCTCATCACCATGCACCCGCAGCTCGATGAGCTAATTGATATTTGTTTGGCTGCCAAAGTAACTCACGTCGTGCTAGCAGGCGGATTACCGCGCGGCACTACCATTAAACGCATTAAAGATGGCGGCGCGAAAGTAATATGCTTCGCCCCTGCCCTTATTATTGCCAAAAAACTCATCCGCTCTGGCGCTGATGCGCTGGTGATTGAAGGCATGGAAGCAGGCGGCCATATTGGGCCCGTTGCCACCAGCATTTTAGCACAAGAAATTCTCCCGCATATTAAAGATGTGCCAATATTTGTCGCAGGCGGCATTGGCCGTGGCGAAGCAATGGTCGAATATTTACGCATGGGTGCGAGCGGCGTTCAACTTGGCACGCGTTTTGTTTGCGCCGAAGAATGCATCGCCCACGATAATTTCAAGCAAGCCTTCATTAAAGGTAATGCCCGCAACGCAACCCCATCGGTTCAAGTCGATCCTGACTTCCCTGTTATCCCCGTTCGCGCGCTCGAAAATAAAGCAACCGATGCCTTCACCCGCATGCAGCTTGAAACCATCAAACGCCACGAATCAGGCGAGCTTGATAAGATGGAAGCACAATTGGAAATTGAACATTTTTGGGCAGGTGCGCTACGCAAAGCCGTCGTCGATGGCGATGTAGAAAATGGCTCCGTCATGGCAGGTCAATCGGTTGGCATGGTAACAAAAATTCAACCCATGCAAGAAATTGTCGATGAACTAATCGAACAAGCCGATAGCTTTATTGGCTAGGCTAACTAACAAACTTATAAACACGCGGTGACAATGGCGGGTGGGTTTGCTACCTTAGCTCACATGTCCACCGCCTTTCAAACGCTTGATACTCCGCTTAGCTCTAACTCGCCATTTAAGCGGGTAGAAACTTTAGCGCAATTGGGCGATATGCTGCGTAACGCACGCAGGGCGCAACAAAAACAAGTGGCCACGGTTGCTGCTGATTTACGCTTAAAACCTGCTTTTATTGAAGCGCTTGAACAAGGCGAATGGGACGAACTCCCCAGCCACACTTATGCGCGCGGTTACTTGCGCCAATATGCTGAATATTTACACCTTCCCGCGCAAGAAGCCGCCGATTGCTGCCAGCGTATCAGCGGCAAGGTCGATTCAAAATTACATTATCTCGCCATTGCCTCAACCAGCGATAAACTAAGCAAAGGCGGCTTTTGGCTTTCTGCCTTTGCTGTATTTTTCGCGCTAGCGGGTTGGGCAGGATATAAACAATCT
The DNA here is from genome assembly GCA_023301245.1 of Rickettsiales bacterium. Taxonomy (GTDB): domain Bacteria; phylum Pseudomonadota; class Alphaproteobacteria; order Rickettsiales; family JALZUV01; genus JALZUV01. Next base: position 730 of record JALZUV010000238.1, on the reverse strand, counting down.
GTCACGCCTATTATGCAGGAAGCTATTATGCTCCCTACGGCTTTCGAACAGGGCTCTAACAGCACCGCTATGATACAGCTTAACCAAACCGTGAGCGCCACTTGCTTGAATATTCCGCATAAGGCCACCTTGCCTTGCTACGCTAAAACGCAGCATGCACCGTCACTCTTGTTGAAAAGCGCCAGCATTTACCCTATTTGGATGCGATGATAAAAACTCACGCAGTAAAAGTAGGCAAGGTAACCGTTGGCGGAGGCGCGCCTGTGGTTGTGCAATCCATGACCAATACCGACACAGCCGATGCCGTTAAAACCATCCAACAATGTAAAGAGCTAGCCGATGCTGGCTCGGAACTTATTCGCATTACGGTTGACCGCGAAGAATCCGCCGCTGCGGTAGCCGAGATTGTTAAAACCTTGCGCGCCGATGGCTACGATGTCCCCATCATTGGCGACTTTCACTATAACGGCCACCGCCTGCTAGCCGATTATCCCGATATGGCAATGGCGCTTGATAAATACCGCATTAACCCCGGAAATGTTGGCTTTAAAGATAAGCGCGACAAGCAGTTTCAAGAGATGATTGAAGCTGCTATTAAATACGATAAACCCGTTCGCATTGGCGTTAATTGGGGCAGCTTAGATCAGCAAATGCTCGCCGCCGTGATGGATGAGAATAACCAAGCAGGCAACCCCAAAAGCAACGATGAAGTGATGCGTATTGCACTCGT
>JALZUV010000237.1 GCA_023301245.1 Rickettsiales bacterium | reverse complement strand
CGGAAGTGCAAGATGGTTGCGTTGCTAAGTTTGCAACCATCATAAATGCTCGCATGGCTTTCAGAATCAATGAGGATATAGTCATCTTTTCCACCAATCGCGGATAAAAAACCAACATTTGCTTGATAGCCTGTTGTAAAGAGAATTGCTTTTTTAAGACCATAAAACTCAGCAATAACTTTTTCTAAATCTTGATGACCTGCGTAACTTCCATTGGCCGCGCGTGACCCCGTTGTGCCTGTTCCGTATTTTTGTACGGCCGCGCGTGATGCCTCAACGGCTTTTTCATCAAAGGTAAGTCCGAGGTAATTATTTGATCCCATTAAAATGCAATCGCGCCCATGAATTTTTGCGCCAGAGTCCACAAAGACGTCATCTATTCGTGTCGCTAAAGGATCAGATCCTGCTAGCTCTACAATTGAGCCATGAAGCTCTTTTATAGGATCAAACTTTTTGAAAATATTAGACACGTTATGCTCTTTCACTTTGCAGTTTTTTCACCAAACTTGCCAAATCGCCTATGGTACGCGTTTCAGTCAAGATATTTAGAGGGATGGATACATCAAACTCCTCTTCCAAGGCGAACACTAAATCCATAACCCCTAATGAATCAATGGAAACATCCGTGGTTATATCTGTTTTTTCACTCAACGATTTTTCACTTGGCACTAATCTTTGAATTTGGGTGCATATAAATGCAGAGATATTCTGCGGAGTTTCTTTTTCTGAATTAGTCATAGTTCGTCTTTTTTACTTTAAGTTATTTTAGTAATTCTTCTTTTTGATACCAGAGCAAGGTTTGCTTCATTCCTTGCTCAAATTCCGTCTGCGCAACCCAGCCAATCTCTTTTTCAATGCGCTTCTCATGGCGAACCCAGTCAAGGTGTGAAAACTCACGAAACTTATCTGCCGTTAAAAATGGCGTCTTTCCCACAAGCTTGCCAATAACATTCGCAACATTACCCACTATCTTCATCAACAAAGATGGAGGAGCCAAATAATAAGGCGTCACATTCATAATCTTAGCAGCTTTACCCAATAATTCCTGCCACGTATAGCCGTTTTCATGGCCATCATCAATCTCATAAATATTCTGCTTAGTTTCCCCAGAAAACAACCAACGACAAACCGCCGCCGCCAAATCATCCACATAAATAACAGATACTTTGGCCTGCCGTCCACCGGGTAGAATGCCGATACGTTTTTGCAATAGCTTTATCAAAGGCAGCATTTGCAAGTCACCGGGGCCATAGATTGCGGGCGGGCGTATAATATCCCATGCTTTTATAGTGCTAAGTTTCAGGCTCTCTTCTCCTGCTTGTTTGCTCTTTGCATAGGGCGATATGTCAGGCTCGCGGGCGGCAAGGCTAGAGATATACAAGAATCGCGCGACATTTTCATGCTCAGCCGCGTTGATTAAATCTGCGGTGCCTTGTGCATTGATAGCTTGAAAAGCAGCCGCATTGGGAGCGGCCACAGCACCGCCACAGTGGATGACACAGTCGGCACCTTTCACAAGCGCCCTAAGCGCCGAAACATCAGACAAGCCGCCTTGTACGATTGTAAGATTCTTATGTTCCAGCAATTTCGTGCGGCGCTCAAGAGCAGTGACATGGATGCCTGCCTCAAGAAGCTGTTGTAAAATACGCGAACCTAAAAAACCAGAGCCCCCTGTCAGAGCAACAGATAGTGGGCGGTCATTGTTTTTGATAATATTGTTTTCCAATATTTTGATTCTAAGAGGCTGCTGCCCTCGAAGCCTCATTCATATCAAAATCACCTTTCAGCCATAGCTTTCGAGCTTCTGCACGGCGAAGTTTTCCAGAGGTTGTGAAAGGTAGGCTGCGTTGTGGAATGAGTTCAACTCGGCAATCAACGCCTGTATTTGTAAAAATAGAAGCTCGAACATCTTTTTGCAATTGTTCCTGAGCTGTTTTATCCTTATTGCGGCAGTGAACAAGGATTACCGCTTGCTCTTCATCATCAGCGTTATTGATAGAAAATGCGGCAGTGTCGCGGCTACGCAAGGTCTCAACATTTTTTTCTGCATGCCATTCTAGATCTTGCGGCCAGATATTACGACCATTGAGAATAATCATATCTTTGCGACGACCCGTTACATAGAGCGTGCCATCCGTCACATAGCCCATATCTCCTGTATCAAGCCAACCGTTACCATCCATACACTCATCTGTGGCTTCAACATTTTCATGATAGCCGTTCATTAAGCTAGGGGCATGAATAAAGACATCCCCAATATGACGTTCTGGCATCTCTTTTCCCTTATCATCACGGATTTCCATTTTGTAGCCGGGCATTGGTTTGCCGCATGATGCAATGGCTCTTACTTCAGATAAATCAGATCTTTCATTGCTCTCATCCGCGGCGCGCGGTTTTGCGATTCCCTCATCTCGTAGGGCTTCTCTGTCAATATGGTCAACTGTTATACCCGTCTCAAGCGCCTGAAAACTAAACGCCAATGTTGCTTCAGCTAGCCCATAGCTAGGGACAAAGGAGGTTGCTTTAAAACCGTATTCAGCAAGAGTTTCTGAGAATTTATCCATCACATTGCTCTGAATCATATCGCCACCAATACCCGCGATGCGCCAGCTGGATAAATCTAGCCCCTCTTCGTGTTTGCCAGCCATGCGGCGGGTGCACACATCATAGCCAAAAGTTGGGCTAAAGCTGACGGTACATTTATTATCAGAAATCGTCCGCAACCACTGCGCCGGACGCCTTGCGAAAGAGTCTGTGTAAAGATAATCCACCGTGAGTTGGCACGTGATGGGCACAATCATACAGCCTATCAAGCCCATATCATGATA
>JALZUV010000236.1 GCA_023301245.1 Rickettsiales bacterium | reverse complement strand
CGCTTTTTCTTACGCATCAGCAACATCGGTAAAAAGAAGCTGCTAGAACGACGATGAGGCGATTTAGCAGACACCGATAATGGCTCCCATTCCCAACACTGAACGATGGAATTTTGTAAGTTTTACATGATTTTCCATCGGGTCTTCTTTGCGCAATTTGCGCGATAAGGCCCGTGCATAAGCCAAAATAACACGCAACTCCCAACGCAAACCACGATGACGAATAGAACGCGGCAAATGGCCAGCTTGTCGTAGTAATTTATCGACCTCATCAAGCCATAAGTTAAAGACTGAACGTAACTTTGGCCCTGTTTCTGCTTTCTCTAAAACCTTCTCACCCAAGCCTGCTTTTTCTAACCAATCTAGCGGCAAGTAACTGCGTTTTAGGTCGATATAATCTTCACGCATATCTTGCAGGTGGTTAATAAGCTGCAAGGCGGTGCAAAGCGCATCAGCAGCAGCCAATTTTGGCTGCGGCTCACGCGAAATTTCTAACATGGCACGCCCCACAGGCACGGCAGATAATTTGCAATAATTTAGCACTTCTTGAAAATTACGATAACGCTGTTTTTCAGTATCTTGCCAAAAAGCTTGCCATAATTTATCGCCATGCTCTTTGGAAAACTTTCCTCCAGCCACTTGCTGATAATAATTTTGCGCCCATGCAGGCAGCATCTCAGGTTGATCTTCTTGCAAGGCCAGTCGAATTCTGCGCAATTCATCACGCTTTTCTTCGCGCTGTGTTGTAGGGCTATCGGCTATCTCATCCATTCCACGTACAAACGAATAGAAATTTAGAATAGGTTGCCGCCACGCTTCGGGCAGTAATTTTGAGGCAACGGGGAAATTTTCCTCGGCCAGATCAGGGCTAATTCTGTTTTGTTGCATCGCATTCATGCTCTAGATATAGTCGATATGATGAAAACTGCAAAGACTCCCCGCATTGCCTGTGTCGCTGACGATTCGAAAGCGGCGCAAGAGGCCTATAAAGCACTAAGCGCGGATTATAAATTCGTGAAGGTCGCGGCGAAGCACCAGCCCGATGTTATTTTAGTGCTCGGCGGCGATGGATTTATGCTGCAAACACTGCATGAACATATGGATAAAAACATTCCCTTTTATGGAATGAACTGCGGAACAGTCGGGTTTCTACTCAATCAATTTCGTGTAGAAACACTGATTGACCGCATAATTCAGGCGAAAACCTCAATTCTTTATCCGCTGCGAATGTTCGCACGCGATAAAGACGGTAAGCAGCATAAATTGTTGGCTATTAACGAAGTTTCCTTATTCCGCCAAACTCGTCAAGCGGCCAATATCCGCGTGACAGTCGACCATGTGGTGCGCATTCCGAACATGGTGGGCGACGGTATTATGGTTTCGACCCCTGCTGGTAGCACGGCCTATAATTTCTCAGCGGGGGGGCCCATTGTGCCGCTTGATGCGAATTTGATAGCCCTCACCCCCATTAGCCCCTTCCGCCCAAGACGCTGGCGCGGCGCATTGCTGCCGCAACATTCTAGCGTCTATTTAGAAATTCTAAATCCTGAAAAGCGCCCTGTAGGTGCCGTGGGCGATTTTACTGAAGTACGCGATGTAACTTCGCTTTCCATTACTCAAGATAAAAGCCACCCTCTAACACTGCTGTTCGACCCTGAACACCACCTAGAAGAACGCATGATTCATGAACAATTTATGTAGCTTAGATAAAATTAAAATCGTCTGCACTAAAGTCTGACAGCGTATTATAAAGCACTAGAACTCCATTACCACCGCCTGTAGCCAACCAGCTATGGGTGCCATCTGAAAAGGCGGTAGCCATTAAGTCGGCAAAGCTATCAATGGCCGTACCATTGATGTTCGAATAAATCTCTATTACATCGCCACCTGCTTGGCCTGCACCTTCGAAACCCCATATTACATCACTCTGGTTATTGGGGGTAATGCGAATAATATCATCGCCAAGACCACCGTAAATATTATCACTGCCCAGCGCGCCTATGAGTAAATCATTACCTGCATTGCCATAAAGGGTATCGTCGCCTAAGCCACCATAAAGAGTATCGTGAGTATCTTCAGCATCGCTAAAGCCACGGCCAGCATAAATTACATCATCGCCTGCATTACCATAGATAATATCATCACCCAAACCGCCATAGAGCGTATATCGAGGGCAACGCCGCCGCCATAGGCCGAAGCGTTGAAAGTATCGTTACCGCCACCATCCCAAATGGCCGAATAGCCATTATTGAAGCTGTAATTTGTATCGCCGGAATTATAGCTAGTATTTGCCCCATAGAGCAATTGCAACAGCGCAATATCGTAAATTTGCGGCGCATTTATGTCAGTATCGCCATTATATGCTAGCGCCGTATAATCAGTGGTAAGCTCCTCTGCAGGAATTCCTCCTGCTTGTAGCAACTTAATCTGCTCTTTCTCATACTGCCAACCATAACACATTATTGCGTTATCTGGGACAGCCCCTAATTTTAAATATCAATCTGGTCGAAATCTAACATATCAACATCATCTATCGCCATTTCCGGAACATCAACCGTGATATTTTCCAAGGTTTCCGTCAGCTGTTCAACACTATTTAATAGTGCGAGCTTAATGGCAGAACCGCCTGATTCAGAACCATCCGCATCAATGTCGCCATCATAATCATCAAGATCAACCTTATCATTTACGTCAGCATCTGCTTCAAGCACAATGTCAAAGGCCTCTACTTCAATGTTAGTCGATTGATTGAAGAAACCTGCTTCGTTTAATTGCGATAGAATTTCTAAGAATTCCGTCAACTGCTCTGGCGTACCATCCGCCAATACTTTCGCTAATACTTTGCCGAGTAAATCAGCAATCTTGTCATGCAAAGTTGGAGTCGTCGGATTGGTCGGAGCGGTAGGGAGTGTTGGGTTAGTTGTAGGGGTAGTAGGTGTGGTGGGAGCCGTAGGAGTTGTTGTTGGAGTTGTTGGACTCGTCGGAGTCGTTGTTGGGGTGGTTGTTGGAGTCGTTGGCGCTGGAGTGGTTGGCGCTGTCGGAGTCGTCGTCGGAGCAGTAGGAACAGGAGTACCCGTACTACCAACACTTGTCACCGAGCCGCTCCATCCCGCGAGATCGAGCACAGAGCCTGTGCCGCCAATCGTAACATCTGCTGCATCAACACCCGTTAAAACCGTGGTGTGGGTTGCGCCATCGGTCGTTGAAACACGCACAATAGCACCGCCGCCATCGCCATCAACAACATCAACACCGCTTACATTAGCGCCAGTAATATTTGCATAAGAAACGCTTTCGCCCCCTGCAATATCAAGGTCAGTAATCGCATCAACTTCGCCATCAACGGCGGTTAAGGTGAAACTATCTTGCCCTGCACCACCGGTGAGAACATCGTTTCCTTCACCGTCAATCAGCGTATCGTTGCCTTCTCTACCTTCAATTTGGTTATCAAGGTCATTACCCGTAATAGAGTCATTCCCTTGCCCACCAATCGCATTTTCAATTTCTGCATTATAAGCAATTTTGATTTTTGCCTGACCAATGGTATTTAAAAAGTCGCCATCGTTAAGGTTGATGGTCGAATCGCTTGTGACGCTATCGGCCACTTTAATTGTGTCATTTCCTGCGCCATCCCAAAGCGCTTCCGCTTGACGAGTTGCACCAAATTCATACACGTCATCGCCTGCATTATGACTTGTATTTACGCCATATTTATATTGAAGCACAGCAATATCATAAAGCTGTAAGCCCGTGATATCTGCACGCGAGGCATCAGCGCCATCCGTATAAGACATTACACTATAGCCAGCATTCAATTCGCCTGCGGGAATCCCGCCTGCTTTTGCCGTCGTTGTGCCTGAACCAAACGGATGGTGCAAACCCATCGCGTGGCCAAGTTCGTGAAGAGCAGCGTAGAATGAAAAACTATTATCTGTAACTGGGCCTAATTCTGAATCGAGCGTTACATTACCGCCAACACCCCCGCCAGGCAGGTAAGCATAGCCGGCAACCCCTCCTGCAATAGCTTCAGTACGAACAGCAATATCCCCATCACCGGAAGTTTCTTCGCTGAAGTTAACATTGGCAACAGATGAGAACATATCCAGCATGCCTTCAATTTGCTCTTGGTCAGCCGCACTCAATTGATTAACTTGACCACCGTAATTACCAGTGTTCACTTGCCCCCATGCACCATTAAAGCTGTAAGTAACCGCTGCTGCTGTGCCTGTTGCTGACCAGCCTGATCCATTCATTGCGGTAAGCATTTGCTGCAATGAAGTGGTGCCTCCCACATTTTGTGGTGCTGGATTGGTGCCGTTATTGCTGAAGTCTGCTGCTTCGGCGTTTAAACATATCTGACACATAATAATACTCCCGAGGGTTTTCTCTTATAATCTAAGAATACAGAAGAAATGTGTCAAAACGGTTAAGGTTTGTTAAAAAAAGCAAAAAATATGCCTGCCAAACTCTATCTGGCAAATACAGAAAATAAACACCTGTTTTACAATAAGTTACCTAGAATTTACAGCCCGTGCTTCACTAGCGCCAATAATTTCGTCACCTCGCTCACGCTCAATTAGGAGAAAACATCAAAGCGGATGGTCTAAAAATCTAAAGAAAGCAGCGGTCTTTTAGCCATTTTCGGCACGAACAGCCAGAACACTAACAATGGCTGGGCCCAAAATAATCAAAAAGAGAGAGGGCAAAAGGAAGAGAATAAGCGGAACTGTCATCATCACCGGTAAGCGTCCAGCCTTTTGTTCTGCCAGCATTAAGCGCGTATTACGGTACTCATCTGCCAATACTCGCAGCGTATCAGTTAGGCTAGTACCAAATCGCTCCGTTTGTAGCAGCGATGCGACCAGCGAACGAAACGGCACAATGTCAGCTCGCTCAGCTAGGTTATTCAGCGCTTTTTCACGGTCATTTAACAAGGTTAGCTCTAGGCGTGTTTTATTTAACTCGTCAGTAATTTCAGGGTAGGCATTGCCTAGCTCTTTACAAACACGTGCTAGCGCCCCATCAAGCGCTAAGCCTGACTCGGTACATACCAGTAAAAGATCAAGCGTATCAGGGAAAGCACGAACCAAAAGCAGCTCTCGCTTTGCACGCGCATTCGTAAGGAACAAATCAGGGCCAAACCAGCTTAAAGCGACTAATAAGCCGCTCCCAATGATTAGCATTAGCTTCTTTGCAAGCCCTGCCTCAAACATGCCATTTTGAAACATTAGATAGATGATGAATATTGCTACAGGTGTCATAAACCATTTATAGGCTAGGTAATAAACTGGCCCATCAATCGCATCTATACCTGCGCGGTAAAATTTATAGAAATTTAAACGGCGAAACTCTTCAGGCTTCAAGCCAATAGCAGCCAAAATTGGCTCTAATGTTGCGGCGAAACCCGTCGCTTCGTTATCACGTTTGCGATCAACTGCATCGCGAGTTTCTTCTTCTGTTGGAGCAAGGCGGCGTAAACGAGCCTTCAGGCTCTCTTTCTTAGAAAGATTAACGCCCCACATTAATAGAATAAAGAGCAAAAAGCCGCCCAGCAAAGGAACGCCATATTCTAGTACAACATCTAAATATCCTTCATCGCTCATGGGGCATCCTAAATATCAATATCAATCATTTTGTTAATCACAAAAATGGCCGTAACAATTAAGCCAATGGCGCAGCTAAGAATAACATTGCCCATTAATGTGTTATAAAGCGGTTCTAAGTATTTTGGGTTGGTGAAGCTAATTACGCTATAAACCATTACAGGCAAACCACCTAAAACCCATAAGGTCGCCTTACCTTCAGAAGTCATTGCCGCAATTTTTTGTTGCAGGCGTTTGCGCCCACGAATTACGTTTGAGAGGTTTTTCAAAATCTCTGCCAAGTTACCACCTGTTTCTTGCTGTACTGCCAATACCACAACGAAAAAATGAACATCTTGCTCATCAACACGTTTAGCGAGACGACGCAATGCATCGACCAGCGGGCGTCCATAGGCAATCTCATTGACCAATTGGCGAAATTCAGGCGCAACGGGATCTTCCATATTATCGGCAATCATACGTAGCGCGGTGTTAAGCGGATGACCCGACTTTACACTACGAACAATCATGTCAATCGCTTCAGGAAATTGGTCAAGGAACTGGCTATTACGCTTTTTAATTTCCCACTCAAAAAACTTTTTCGGTAGCAAATAAGCAATAATCGCCGCGGGTATGATGGAAATAAAGCCTAAAGGGATAAAGAGGATAACCGCAGATACCACAAATAACCCCAGCATTATTAATAAGACTGATTTAATACGTTGCGAATGCCCTGCTTTTAGCAGCTTTGCATAGAAGGACTCAGAGCCCGGAAGGCTTAAAAGCAACTTAGTTAAGCCAGTGGCTTCTTCTTTAAAATGCGCTGCCGATTCCTCTTCTTGTTGAATGAAATCGTCACCCTCTGACCCTGTAGCAATTTGATCAATGATAGATTTAGTGCGCTGTTCGCCTCTATTTGGCAGAAAACGTGGCAAAGTTAACGATAGTATTAAAAATACTATTGCCCCAGTTCCAACAACTATCAACGCCTCCATGGATGCCTAAACTCCCTACATCGTTCCTGGCGAGCCCCTTAGGGTGTCCGCCATTTCTTGTTCAAGCCCATAGTAACTTGCCTGCTCGTTAAAGCGAGGCTTAACCCCATTACAGATGAATTGACCCTGCAATTTCCCGTCTTCCGACAGACCAGTGGGTTTAAAATAGAACAATGTTTGGGTAATAATTACTTCACCCTCCATGCCAACAATTTCTTCAATCTGGGTAATCTTACGGCTACCATCACGCATACGGCTAATTTGCACCACCATGTTGATAGAGCCTGCAATTTGGCTACGCAAAGTAGAAAGCGGCAAATTCATGCCTGTTAGGCCGAATAGGTTTTCAAGTCGAGTTAAGCACTCACGCGGGTTATTAGCGTGAATAGTCGCCATCGAACCATCGTGGCCCGTGTTCATAGCTTGCAATACGTCAATCACCTCTTCGCCACGAATCTCACCCAAAATAATACGGTCAGGGCGCATACGAAGTGCGTTTTTAACGAGAGCACGTTGTGTCACCTCACCAACACCCTCCATATTTGGCGGACGGGTTTCTAAACGGAGCACATGTGGTTGATGCATTTGCAGCTCTGCGGCATCCTCAATCGTAATCACACGCTCATCTTCTTCAATATGACCAGAGAGCGCATTAAGCAATGTGGTTTTACCCGAACCCGTACCGCCAGAGATAATAATATTCATTCGTATTTGTGAACAAATTTCTAAGAATCTCACCATCTCGGGTGTAGCTGAACCGTAATCAATGTAATGCTTTAGCGGCATTTTATTCTTTTTAAATTTACGAATAGAAACTAATGATCCATCGAGCGCAAGCGGAGGGATGATAGCGTTAAAACGAGAGCCATCTGGCATGCGAGCATCCACCATTGGGCTGGTTTCATCCACACGACGCCCCACACGTTGTACAATTTTTTGAATCACATTAAGCAAGTGGCGCTCTGATGCAAACTGCACATCGGTCGAAGAGATTTTACCCGATTTTTCAATGTAGATTTGCTTCGCGCCATTAACCATAATATCAGACACATCAGGGTCTTCGAGCAGAATTTCAAGTGGGCCAAACCCAAGCACATCATCCATAAGGTGCTTCTTAAGCAACTCATGTTGTGCAGCAGTGAGAGGCAATTGTACTTTACTGATTAGCTCATCAATATTTTCATTAATTTTTGCTTTTTGTTTGTCCTCAGACATTTCCTCAAGCTCTTTAAAATCTAAGCGCTCAAGTAATTCTTCTGAAATTAACTGTTTGGCTCTTGTGAAGTCAGCAGTTTCAAGGTTTTTATCCGTATAGGCAGAGTTTCTACCCTGTGCCGCCTCCGCCATTTTTTTGCGCTGCTCTAGTAACGACTCTTGCTCGGCCAGCATTTGCTCTTGGCTAACCGTTAAGGCTCCAGCATCTTGAGTCTTTGGAGCTTCTGGAATATGAGCAGGTAAATTTGTTCTCTCTCCACCCAAAGGAGGGGGAGGTGGTGGTGGCGCCATAGACTGGCTTGCTACAGGTTGCGTAGGTGAATTGGGCTCATTTTGAGGGGGCGTATTCACCTTCTCATCAGAATTTTTCTTACCAAACATAGCTAGCCTTTCTTAAATAGCGAAAAGCCGCTACTTGTTTCTTTAAGCGAATTACTGTCGCTGGAAAGCCCCATTAGCACGCCCGCCAACCCTTTTAGTTGAGTGGCGAGAGCTGACTGGCTAATTTCCATAATCATCTGACCTTGGCTTTCCGCGGCAACAATGGTTTTAATATCGTTGGGAATATTATAATCGATAGCGTGCGAGCAGACTCTTTCAAAATCTTTATCGCTAATACCTTCTTTAAATTTCGCACCACTGCGGTTAATGGCCACGGTAATCATCTCATCTGAGATGCCCATATTACGCCATAGGCCAAGCAAACGAGAGGCATGCGTAATAGAACGCAACCATAGCTGTGACACTAATACGATGCTTGATGAAGCACTGATGGCCGAAGCTGTCCAGCTAGACCATACGTGCGGCAGATCAATGACCACACACTCATACTCCGAGGTAAGAGTAGAAATAAGTGTACGAATAGTTTCTGGGTTCACATCAGGCATGTATTTCAACTCTTCAGGCGCAGCAATGACTGATAAATTATCGCCATAAGGGCTAATCATGCGGCGCACTAAAGTAGGGTCCACTCCACGGTCAGGGTGGTCGAAAATTTCTTTAATTCCAAATTGCGTATTTAAATCGAGGTTTTTAGCAACCATGCCATACTGATAATCCATATCGACTAGCACGGTTCGCTTTTTATAGTCATTGGCGAGCGAATAAGCGACATTCATAGCTAAAGTACTCGAGCCATCGCCAGAAGCCGCGCCCATAAAGGTTATCACTTTATTACCATTATCATCACCACCGCGACCTGCCATTAAAGCGGCTTTCACCTCCATTAAATCAACTGGGTGGGTAAAATACTCTAACACACCAAGCTGGGTTAGCTCTCGATAGAACTTAATATCATTGATTCGACCAATAACGATAACCCGTGTACCCGGCTCGCAAGATTCGGCCAATTGATCAATTTCAGATATAACCTCGCCCGTACGATTGCCAATATCAATAATAATATATGCAGGGCTACGCTCGCGTGCCGAAAGGGCCACGGTGGCATTCATCGGCGTACCCATAATTAAATCAGCATAGGGGTAGCCTAAAGAATTGGCTATTTGGTTGGCAAAATTTGTATCACCATCTTCTGGCAAAACAGCCATTACTGGGCTATGTAGCGACATATGACCTCTTTTGTTATTTCCTTATAAACCCCACTCTAGCTGACAAAGGTTAATATTTAACTACTCACTAGAAGTTTCTATTTCGAACTGCGTTTCAAAATCAGGATTAATCGTTGGAGCTGTCACATTATACGGCTGACGGTAGCCATCAATAACCCTTTGCGCACGCTCAGCATCAGGCAAACCCAATAATGCGGGGCTAGTAAACTGACGCTTGTCAGTCACCATTTGCACAATGTTACTTGCCGTGGTGCAGCCAAAAGTTGGGTGAGGCAGGTTATAAGGGTTAACACCATTTTCGATATAACGGTTTTCGCAATCACGTGCGAGAACACGCTCATAAACTAATGTCACTATGTTATCGCCTGAAGATACAAAAACCGATGGCACGCCAAACTGTTTCAGCACCTGTTCAGCTTCCATACAAGTTGGCTCGCCATCCATACAGTAAAGTTCTGCACGGGTTGGCTGATCTTGATTCACCCAGTTTAGAAGTTCGTCAAGCGAGCTATAATCATTCAGCTCAAAATTTACAATTTCAGACGACTGATCGAGAAGCGATTCAGGTGAACCACGCTCATAATAAGCCTCATTAGGAATTACACTACAACCAACAACTGTCGTTGCTAAGGTGGCCATTAGAGCATATTTAAAAGTTTTTTTCATTATTCTGTCCTACTCCACCATAAATCCGATTGGGCCTTCAAGGCTTGGTTTCTGTGATAAGCGGCGATCTTTGCCCGCAGGGCCCATTGCCGATAGCGCGCCATAGAAGAACATTTCCATGTTATTTGGCGGACGATAATTATCGGTTGGCAGCTTCACATCGCTACTTTTCAGTGGGTCAACAAGGTAAGGAGTCACTGCAATTACAAGCTCTGTTTCGTTACGCTCAAAATCCGTGCTGCGCAATAATGCACTTAGCACTGGGATTTCATTGATACCTGGAATTTGGCGTAAGCTTGTAGCCACTTCATCGCGAATCAAACCCGCAATCATAAAGCTTTCGCCTGGTGCTAACTCAACCGTGGTTTTAGCACGTCGTGTCGTAAGCGCTGGCACTGTTACCCCACCGGTTGTAATACCTTCGGTGTTATTTAGCTCAGACACCTCTGGTAATACCGTCAGACGAATACGATTTTCTGCCAACACATAAGGAATGAACGAAACAGAAACACCAAACGGCTTAAATTCAATCGAGATATTTCCATCATTACCCGTGGCAACAGGAATTGGGAACTCTCCCCCTGCAAGAAACTCTGCCTGCTCACCCGAAAGCGCAACAAGGTTTGGCTCTGCCAAAATCTTCAATAATCCATCGCTTTCCAACGCATCAAGCGATGCACCAAGCGAGAAACTGCCCTTACTAACAACCGCGCCAATACCACCAAAGCTTAGTGGGTTAACTTCAAACTGGCCTGCACCCAAACCACTATCAGCGGTAATGCCTGCCAAGCCACCATTTGAACCACCGAATACTCCTAGCGAACCATTCTGGTTTAAACCCTGAAGGCTAACACCAAGCTGCTTCAATGCAGTACGGCGTATTTCACCCACGCGCACACGCAACATTACTTGCTGGCCTGAGCTCAAACGCATGAGATTTACAATTTCCGAACGCTTATCTTGCGTAGAACCCTTGCCATCAACAAACTGGCTTACAATTTCTATAGCTTTATCAACCATAGCTGCACCACTAACATCACCTGTAAGTGCAAGGTTATTATTAACGAGATCAACGCCGATATTTTCGTAAGGTAAGAACTCACGCAATGCCTTGCGAATCGCAGGAAGATCGTAGCTCACCGCAACTTCAATAGTTTTAATTTCGTTACGCTCTTTATCAATTAAGCGAACGGTGGTTTTCCCACGCTTTACACCGATGATAGAAAGGCGATTTGGACCATGCACATGAATATCTGCAATTTCAGGATTAGCCACCATTGCTTCCGCAATTTCAGGCCCCGTCGATACAATACGCGAACGGTTTAACGGCACAACAAATGACTCCGCCAATACACTACCTGTCCACAGCACAACCACAGTGAAGATAAGTAAGAACTTATTCATCAGACATCTCCACTTCAATCTCTTCTACTTTGCTACCACGCACGACACTAATGACAGCCTTGCTGGTATCTTCTTTTGTAGCTTTTTTCATCATATCTTCCGTAAACTCTGCATCGAACTCATATAATTCAGGAATATGCCCCGGCGGCAATCCACGTGTTAGGTCTTCTTCCATTGAAGGACGCACCCACGTTACGCCTTTATCTTTTAGAGAGCGTAGCGCAAGTGAAATTTCACCTTCACGCTCAGCCAATCGAACGCGCTGGGCATCTTCTTGTGTTAACTCTAACGTCACGCTAGATGGTAAACGCTTTTTCTTTTTTGGGTCTTCTTGGCCAGCCATTGCCTTTTGATCAATCGCCAACACACGAATATCGGGAACCAAAATTTCCGTCACGCGCTTTTCATAGTCACCCTTAATATCGTCTTCTTTATCTTCTGTCTGCTGAGCTTGCTGCTTTTCTTTATCACTTATAAGAGTGTGAGTTAGCAACAAGTCTACACGGTCGCCCGGGTAAACAAAACCCGCAACCGAAGTTACGCCATTTACCGAAACCGTTACGGCACGCATGCCAGCAGGAATCGTTGCCGCTAGAAAACTAGGGTCGGTGGGGTTAGCCAACTTAGCGCGCAAGATCACCTCACGTGGCTGAAAATGCGAGCGAGAAACCATGCCTACCAAGGCAGGGGCTTTATCGTCGGCCACAACCATGCCAGCACTTACAAGATGCTTAGGCCATGTTTGTTTATCGAGCATTTCTTGTTCAATAATAGCACC
>JALZUV010000235.1 GCA_023301245.1 Rickettsiales bacterium | reverse complement strand
GTTCCAGTAGCAGGCGGTACCGCCACTATAACATCAGCTTGTGCGGGGGGGGTGGACTCCTTTATCTCAATTAGCCAAATATTTTGCAATTTATACGGCTGGTTTCTTGGCACTACAGGCAAGGGTATCGCTACTATTGGTATGTTGATACTTGGTGTAGGCGCATTATTTGGCAAGGTTTCGTGGGGTATTGCCTCAGTATGCGCGATAGGTGTTGGCCTTATTTTTGGCGCCGATAGTATTATTATGGCGCTCGGCGCACAAGAGGGAGCAGCAGGCTGTACATCAGGTGATCTTATATAATGAGCCTAGGCAAGCGACAGTCTGACGAGCTTCAGGATCTGCGAGATATAGCGGATGATGTCGATGAAGCGGCCTTTTGCCCTTACGCTTGCCACCTTGACCCTCACACGATTCTTACGAAAAATGGAGAGCTGCTGCAAACATTAAAGGTGGTCGGCTTTACCTATGAAGATATTACGAAAAATGAAGAGAATTTGCGCGATGTGATTCGCGCCGCGATAAGCGAATCTATTCAAAGTACCCATTATGCTATTTGGATTCACACCATTCGCCGTAAAGCTAATTTACGGGCACAAGGTGAGTATCCGCATGATTTTTCCCGCGTGCTCAATGGCATGTGGAACGAGGTAAAAGATTGGGAGCATCAATATCTCAACGAAGTATATGTGACGATTGTCAGGGAAGGCGAAACTGCCAAAATGACGCAACCGCATCATTTTGTGCGTTCGATGATTCCCGCATTAGAGCGCCAGCGCCGCTGGAAATATTTGGAAAAAGCGAAGGAAGAATTAACCGAAACGGTCAATAGAATTCACGAGCGCCTTTCAGGGTTTGGCGCGCGCAAGCTGGGGGTTTATGAAAAAGAATCCGTAGTATATTCTGAACCGATTACCTTCTTAAACAAGCTCACCACGCTAGAAGATAGGCCGATGCCCATGCCCGATATGGGGCTGGATGATTATCTGACGGCGCAAGAAGTTACCTTTGGTTTTAATGCGATGGAAGTGCGCGAGCCCGATGGCCGCCGACGCTTTGGTGCCATTTTAACCGTTAAAGAATATCGCGAATTACCCACCGAATCGATTGACCTGCTGCTGCAGACGCAGGCTGAGTTTATTATCACCCAATCGATGGACTTTATTAATGCGAAAAAAGCGTTGGGCGATTATAAAAAACAGGCGGAAATTTTCCGTCTTAGTGGCGAAGAGCACCTGCCAGAACTGACGGGCCTTAACAGCATTCTAGCTAGCGATGTTAAAACCAGTGTCGATTTTGGCGAGCAGCAAATTGGCCTTTTAATTTTAGGTGACTCTGTCAAAGAGATGGAAAGCCATGTGCAAACGGTGGTGCGCTCGCTCAATGGAATTGGCATTATTTCCATGCGCGAAGATATTAAATTTGAAGAAGCTTATTGGGCGCAAATGCCCGCAAATTTTGAGTTTTTACGCCGATTGCGTTCAGTGGCAGCCTCGCAAATTGGTGGGTTTGCTAACATTAGCAACTACCCCGCAGGTTTGGCTAGTGGCAGTGTGTGGGGCGCACCCGTTACCGCATTTCATACGGCCGCAAACTCTCCGTATTTCTTTAATTTCCATATTGGTAATAACGGTCACACCGCTATTATTGGCCCCAATGGTGCGGGCAAAACAGTGCTGATGAACTTCTTAATATCTGAAGCACAAAAATTTAATCCGCGTGTTTACTTTTTTGATCAAGGGCGTGGTTCCGAAATATTTTTACGTGCCTTGGACTCAGAATATTATTTTATTGAGCGCCGCGAGTTGCATGTTTCAATGGAGAGTGAGCGCCCCTCTTTCCATAAAATGCCGCGCATGAATCCGCTTTCACTTGAGGATACTCCAGCGAATCGTTCCTTCTTGCTAAGTTGGCTCGATATGATGTTGCGCGCCGATAAATTTTATCGCCCTGAAATGAGCGATGAATTTTGGCCTGATTTTGAAAAATCTCTCGACCATATTTATGGGCTGCCCAAGCAAGAGCGCCATCTTGTTACGTTAATTGATTACTTAAAAGAAAATGCGCCTAAACTCGCCACTAAAATGTATGGCTGGTATAAAGAGGGCGAATTCTCACGCTGGTTTGATCATGCGGAAGAAGAGCTAGATGTAGTCACTTCGCGGAAAATTGGATTTGAGCTTGGGGTTCTGATGGAAACCCCGCAAGCAGCACCCGCCGTCATTGCTTATTTGCTGCATAAGGTGGTTGAACAATTAAATGGCGAGCCAGCCATCATCGTTTTAGATGAAGCATGGCAGATGATGGATAACCCTGTTTTCTCGTCACAATTAGGTGCTTGGCTTGAAATGCTCCGAAAGCGCAATACGCTGGTGATTATGGCCACTGAAAAAGCAGAAGAAGTGCTAACCAGCCCACTAAGTGCTGATATTATGAAGCAGGTGGCCACGCAAATTTATTTGCCTAATGCGCAAGCAGACGGCAATGAATATGAGCGTATTTTTGGATTAACCCCCATTGAAACCCAATATTTGAAAAAGATGGAATTGGCCAAGCGGCAATTTATGCTGAAACGTGGGCAACAATCCATTGTGGCGCAAATAGACCTGCAGCCCCTGAAAACGCAAGTGCCCGTACTTTCGGCCAATGAAATAACCCTCAACGCCATGAGCAAGATTATCTCTGAGCAGGGGGTGGAGCCTAAAAACTGGTTGTTCGATTTCTTTGAATTTATAGAAAGAGAGGAATAATGCGCCTCTTTCTATTGCCAATATTATTACTTTTCACCCTATTCGTTATGCCTAATGAGGCGAATGCACAAATTTTAGGTATTGAGCTCAATAGTTTAGGCAATGCGTGTGTAGGTGGCACCTCTGCTAATAATTTATTTAATAATAGAACGGGCGATATCGCAGGAGATAAGGGGAGCGTGTGCCAATCCACAAGGCAAACCATGGTAGATGGAGTTGAAATAACCGTAGAGAATGGTCTTTTTGAAAGATTCTTCTGTATTATGGAGACCACTTTAGGCTTGGTTATTTCCAGAACTTTTTGTGCCATTCGCGATGCATGGTTGGCGCCTTTTGGGGCGATGTTACTGCTGCTAATGGGGGTGACGGGCATTAGCTTCGCTTTAGGAATTACGGAATTTACTGTCAAAGAAGTTTCGGCACTGATTTTTAAAATAGGGTTAGTTGCCTTATTTGTGATGAATGCAGATATTGCCCTAGATTTAGCCTTTGGGCTCTATCTTGCCATTATGAAATCCACCGTCGGTATGATGGGGGATGGATTTATAAATATTGCTAATACTACGCCGAGTGGAGATCCAACACCCTATGCAAGCGCTGCCTCAGTCAAGGGGAGTATCACGCAAACGGTTGGGCAGCAGGGCACGCCTGGGCAGACGCCATTTTCTTACATGGATGGCAAGATGAACTCAATTATGAAGTCGGTAACAGTTGCTAAATCTGGCAGTCTTCAGGGTTGCTCGGTCTTTAGTTTATTATTGGTAATTTTGTTCCTTTTTCCGTTTGCTATGATGGTGGTGCTATTTGCGCTTGTTACTTTCGCGGCATTTTTTGCGCGCGCCGCATATGGCTATATTTATGCCTTGGTGATGGTGACATTCCTTATTGCCGCAATGCCCATTTTTGTTAGCTTTGCCCTCTTTAAAACAACGAGTGATTTATTTGAACATTGGCTGAAATATATTGGTTCAAATGTGATACAAATTTTTATTGTATTTGCGATCATGGCCTTTGCCTCCATGGTAGATTTCATCCAGTTCCTTGATCAAATAAATAGTTTAATTGTTCCCTATAACCCGCAGTTTACAATTGGGAATATGATTGATATTCCTTTATTTACAGATTGTTGGTTCTGTTGTTCTATATGCAAACCTGCGTTTGTTACTAATGCAGATTTCCCTGGAATACCGCTCTTGCGTACAACGGGCGCTGGTGCTTGTGAAAGCCCTGAGGGTATTCCGTGGATGAAGGTATTGGAGGAGCGTACTTTCTTTAAATTCTTATTCATTCATGGCATGGCGCTTTATATCTTAACAAAAGTGATGGAAGTGTTTATGCGCGAAGGCCCCGATATGGCACGTATGTTGGGTGGTGCGCGTTTGGTGCATGTAATTGGCGGTCAATCAGCATCGGGGGGGCAGGCGGTTACGAGCGCCTTGCACCGAGGATCTGTCAATTTTGAACAGGGCTTTAAAGATGGCTGGGAGGGTGATGATGATAAGAAGAGTGGAGGCACCTTCGGCGATAATGTTTTCACGAGAACAAAGCGCGCCATTGAGCAAGCCACCTCCTCTGCAGTGGATGATGAATTTGATGATGGCACTAGCGACTTCGAGAATGATAAAGATGCTCAAGCCTATATCCATAACTATGAGCAGCAAAGAAATTCTGCGGCTGAAGACCTAAGTCGTAAGCAAGAGCAGTCTGAAGCGGGCGAAACCACTTCCGAAGAGGTGGATGCCGCAGTGACTAGGTACCATGCAGCCGATAAAGCCTATAATCAGGCCGTACATGTAGAGAAAGCTAAGTTTAAGAAGCCTCTTTCAAGAGATCAGGAGGCAGAGAAGTTATTTGGAAAAGCCCAGCCAGAAAGCACTGTCACAGAAAATTTGAATATTGATGGCAGTAAGAAGTAACTAAAATTCATCGGAATCCCTTCTTGCGTCTAGCGGCGAATGGGGCTAATTTTGCTTTAAAAATAATAATAAGAGAGTAAGCGTGCTTGATAAGCTGCAACAACTCCTAAGCAAAAAAAATGCTGGGGAAACGGCCCAAAAAAACTGGTATTCTGACCGGCATCAGGCGGTGTTGGTTCAGCGTAATGTGCTGTCTATCCTATCTTTAGCGGCTATCGTTTTTTCAACCATTGCTATTTTCTTGGTCTATCGCAATATTCCTATCGTAACGGTTGAGCCTTTTGTTATTCAGGTAGAGCCTCGTAGCGGGGTAACGCAAGTGGTAAGGGCGGCCACCGCCAAAGAGCTTACGGCTAAAGAGTCTATCAACAACTTTTTCATTGTTCGTTACATTAAGTCGCGTGAGGGTTTTGATGCGGCGATTCAGCAGAAATTCAATGTGGTCCGCTTAAGCTCAGACCCCACCACAGTTTATCGTAAATATGTGTGGGAGGTTAACCCTAATAACCCGCAAAGTTTTGCGGCGCGTTCAAACAGTAAGGGGCGACGTGAGGTGAAAATTAAATCAATGTCGCGCCTAGATAAGAATGGAACATGCGCGGATGTGATTTGTCAAATTCAAGCGCGTGTTCGTATTATTGAGAATATTGAAGGTAGAATAACGCAATATGACCGCGTTATTCTAATGGAATATACCTACACGACTCTTAACCTCGCGGTGCAAGAGCGTTACTTAAATCCGATTGGTTTTAGAGTGCTTTCTTACCAGGTCGATAATGAGGTTTTACAATGATAAAAATAATAAAAACCCTAATAGTGTGGTCGGTGTTTGCAATGTTATGTGCGCCCGCTTTTGCTTATGTTACGGGCACGCCTGTGCCAACGGATAGCCGTATTAAAACATTCGTTTATAATGCGAATGATGTTTATCGCGTGCTGACTCATTATGGTTACCAAATGAATATTGAATTTGGCGATAGTGAAGAGATTGAAACCGTTTCAGTCGGCGACCGTACAGGGTGGCAAATTACGCCCACCGAAAATCGCATTTTCGTGCGTGCGATGGAAGATAAATCGCAAACAAATATGACGGTTATCACAGACAAGCGAACCTATCAGTTTGATTTATATTCGGCGCAACCCGGCCAGCAAGGCTGGGACGAATTAGTCTATGTGGTTAGGTTTTTCTATCCGCCTGCTAATGCGAACCAATTTGCTTCGGCAAGGCCTGCTCCTATGAGGCAAATGCAGCCAATGCGAACCTCTTATGCGCCACCGCCTGTGTCATCTGTCGCGCCACCTTCAATGATGATGCGTCAACAAATGGCTCCGCCACCGCCGATGGCAATGGTGCCGCCTACGTTGCCGCCACTGGCGCCGCACCCCATGGTAATGCAGCAAGCGCCTGCAATGACGCCTATGCCAATGGCACCGCAAATGATGGCGCCACCGCCGATGGCTGCGCCGATGATGATGCCGCCGATGCAAATGCCGCAACGGCCAATGGTGATGTCGCCTCCTATGGCGCAGCCGCTTTATTCGCCTGCTTTGCCGCCTGTCTCTGCCCCTCCCATGGCGCAGCCTTATGCGATGAGCCGTCCTGCAACACGTGTGCCGCCAGTCAATGTGGCACGTAAGCCTTATGGGATGGTTGTGCCGCCGCATATGGCAGTAGCACCGCCGCCGCGCATGCCTCATCCGCGTGCCCCCTTTATTGCGAACCAAATGACGAAAGATGCGCAAACGCTAGCGCGCCAGTATCCGCACGGTTCGTACCGTAATTCTATTTTGGCGCCACGCACGCTACCATCGCTTAATACGGTGAGCGACCCTAAGCGCAATAGTCAATATTCTTCCTCTTACTCGACTTCGCCGATGGGGCTTCCATTGCCATCAACAGCTCCAGGAGGTTACCTGCAGTTTTAGCAAGTATGATCTATGGCTAACGAAGAAGAAAATCCAGAAGGTACTGCGCCACCTCCGCCTCCGCCACCTCCTCCAGAGGAACCTAAGAGCTATGAGGCTGAAGGCTACACGCCTGATACTGATGCGGTAGAGGAAGAATATGGAGTGAATAACGCAGGCCCTGCTGTTGCCAGCAGTGCTAGTAAAAATTTAGTTTTAATGCTTGTCGGTGGGGCGTTGGGGATATTTTTACTCTATCAAATATTCTCTGGTGGTGATGAAGAAATAGTAGCAACCGCACCTCCGCCTACAGGCGCTGGAAGCCAAGGTGCTGCTGTGGCGGCAGCAGAAGATTCGCCGATTATTGCCCCTGTGTTTAATCCATTGCCTGCCCCGCCGCCTGTGCTTGCCCCGCCGCCCGTAATTAATGAATTACCGACTCCACCTCCGCCTCCAGATACCCCAACTATGGATTTCTTGGGAGAAGGGCCAGATAGTGCAGAGCTTGAAAAGCGCCGTTCTTCTGAGATGCTAATTCTTAATGGCGGCAATAATGCAGCACCTGAAGATGAGGTGGATACAACAAAATCCGCAGCACCAAGAGCTGTGGCGACACATGTGGGCGACTTAGACCAGTTGGTGCTACAAGGAAAAATTATTCATGGTGCATTGGAAACCGCCATTGATACGACCCTACAAGGAACATTACGTGCCATCGTCACGCGCGATATTTATGCTGAATCTGGCTATGGCGTACTGATTCCAAAAGGGACACGCTTGATTGGTGTTTATGATACGGGCATCGTACGCGGCCAAGGCCGAGTCTATGTAATTTGGAATCGACTCATTCGCCCCGATGGGGTTGATATTGAGCTGGGCGATGCCAATGGGATGGATCGCCTAGGGCGCTCGGGCATGACAGGGGCGGTTGATAATCGTTATTTTGAAATATTTGGCGGTGCCGTACTAACTTCTGTATTAGGAATCGCCATCGCGGGGATAGCAGATGTGCTACTTGATACCCCAGAAACATCAACGACTCAAAGCCCCGAGGGGGCCAGCAGCCAACAAGGCAGCCCCACTGCAACTGCGGTGAATGAATCAGTAGAAAATATTGGCTCGGCCGCAGCGACTATAGTAGGAGGCTTGCTAGATGCTCGCCCCAGCATTACAGTTGACCAAGGGACACCGATTAAAATTTTCGTTAACCAAGATTTGGAATTTCCTGATACTGTTAGTCAGAACATAAGGATTATCCAATAATGAGCGTTACCGCATTACACACCTATCTCGCTCCTATCAAAGCACTATTTGAGCGTGATGGCGTGACGGAAATTTCAATTAATCGGCCGCATGAGGCGTGGATTGAACAAAATGGCGAAATGCGCCATGAAGAAGTTCCTGAATTTAATGTTGAGCATCTTAAAAGCTTGGCGCGGCTTATTGCACAATCAAGCGATCAGCATATTAGCGAAGAGTCGCCACTATTAGGAGCAACCTTACCCGATGGTGAACGTATTCAGATTGTTTTTCCGCCTGCGGTAGAAAGTGGCAATGTCGCCATGTCAATTCGTAAGCCCAGCACGCTAGATTTAGACTTAGATCAGTATGAAAGTTTTGGTGCGTTCCAGTCAACCGAAGTGGCAAAATTGGCCAATAAAGACGATGCTGACCTTCGCCAATTGCTGAATGAAGGTAATGTAAAAGAATTCATCAAGCGCTCTGTGAAATTGAAGAAAAATATTATTGTTAGCGGGGGTACATCAACGGGTAAAACTACCTTCGTCAATGCCGCATTAAAAGAGATTCCATCCTCCGAGCGTATCATTACGGTAGAGGATGCGCGCGAGGTGAAGATTGACCATATTCCTAACCGTGTGCATTTATTATCCTCCAAAGGTGGGCAGGGATTAGCCAAGGTCGATACGCAAGATTTAATTGAAGCATGCCTGCGTTTACGCCCCGATAGAATTATCGTGGGTGAGCTGCGTGGTTCAGAAGCTTTCAGCTTTCTGCGTGCGGTAAATACAGGTCATCCAGGATCAGTTTCAACCTTACATGCCGACACGCCGAAGCTTGCTCTAGAGCAAATGGTGCTAATGGTAATGCAGGCCGGCCTTGGTATTACTCGCGATCAAATTAAAGATTATGTTGAAAATGTAATTCACGTAATTATTCAGTTAAAGCGTGGCGAGCGTGGTCGCCGCTATGTGTCGGAAGTTTATTTTAAAGGCGAGGATGAATAAGATTAATCATGGCCTCTAGTTCCGATACTGCTAACTTTTTTATCATTGCAGGAGTTATTTTACTCCTACTGATTATACCTGTTTATTTAGGCGGAATTGGTAGTGTTTATTTTGCCCTATCGCATTTGTACGGCGAGCAATATGGAACGGCCTATGCAGGCCAAATGATTAACCCGCTGGGGTGGTACACTTACATGAAGTGGCTATTTGTTGATTTCTATTGGCCTTATAGCGCGCACCCGCAATTGCAAACGTCTGACTTTCAGCTTAGATTATTCGGCCCTATCGTAGGGGCGGTATTTGGCACGATTGTGCTTATGTGGATGATGCGTGCACCGCTACTTGATTTCCGCCCCTTCCAAGAGCAAGAGGAAATTCACGGTTCGGCCAAATGGGCTTCGGAAGCAGATATTAAAGGCGCGGGTTTACGCTCCAGAAAAGGTTTCTTATTGGGGCGCACCGGTGCCAAAAATTACCTTGTAGCCGATGACTTCCAGCACGCATTACTCTTCGCACCGACGGGTTCAGGTAAGGGTGTTGGTTTTGTATTGCCAAACCTTCTGTTTTGGGAAGAGTCGGTTGTTTGTCACGATATTAAATTAGAGAACTATTTGGTAACGTCGGGCTGGCGCGCTTCCATTGGCCAAAAATGCTATGTGTGGAACCCTGCTGATCCCGATGGTAAAACGCATTGTTATAACCCGCTTGATTGGATTTCCGAAAAGCAGGGGCAAATGGTGGATGATGTACAGAAAATCTGTAACCTTATTTTGCCCGAACAAGAATTTTGGATGAACGAAGCACGCTCGCTATTGATGGGTGTTATTCTCTATTTATGCGCCGACCCTAATAAGCCAACCAGCTTTGGCGAAGTGGTGCGTACTATGCGCTCGGATGATGTGGTTTATTCGCTCGCCGTGGTGCTTGATACGATTGGTAAGAAAATTCACCCTGTAAGTTATATGAATATCGCGGCGTTTTTGCAGAAGGCCGATAAGGAGCGCTCGGGCGTAATTTCTACCATGAACTCAGGGCTAGAGCTCTGGGCGAATCCGCTTATTGATACTTCGACTGCATCGTCTGACTTTAATTTGATGCAATTGAAGAAGGAAAAACTCACCGTATTTTGCGGCGTAACCCCCGATAACTTGCAGCGTCTTGAGCCTTTGCTCAAAGTATTCTATCAGCAAGCGGCCGATTTCTTAACCCGTCACATGCCAACAGCCGAAGAGAAATATGGCGTGCTATTCGTCATGGATGAGTTCCCGACCCTTGGCGAAATGCAGGCATTCAAAAGCGGTATCGCTTATTTCCGTGGGTATCGTGTGAAACTATTCCTCATTGCGCAGGATACGCAGCAGCTTAAAGGTATTTACGAAGAGGCGGGCATGAACTCGTTCCTATCGAACAGTTATTACCGTATTACTTTTGCGGCGAATAATATTGATACTGCGAACATGATTTCGCAGCTTATCGGTAATAAAACGGTGAAGCAATATGCGCATAATAAACCGAAATTCCTCGATCTAAATCCGGGTTCGCGTACGGTGAACGAGTCGGAAGTGCAGCGCGCATTGCTGCTGCCGCAAGAGGTGATTACGCTGCCGCGCGATGAGCAAATTCTACTAATCGAGGCATTCCCGCCTATTAAGACGAAGAAGATTTTCTACTTCCAAGACCCATTCTTTATGAAGCGTGCTTGGGGGCAAAACCAATATAAGCAAATGACCGGCCCACCACCTGTGCCGCTACCGACCCAAGAAGCTTACGATCCACGCAAAAAAGCGGAACCACAGCCGCAAGAAGCCCCTCCTGAAAGTGGAGAAGCCGCTGTTGCTTCTGCCGCACCAGCCGCTGAAGGTGGCGGAAATGTTCCTGCCACGGGTTAAGAAGGCACAATGACTTGAGCCTATATTTACAAACTATTGTCTAAGGGATATTCGGAAATCGGGGCGTTTAGCCGCGTTGAGGCTCGTTAATTTCACGCGTTTTCATCTCACGTTTGGCGAGCTCCGTTTCAACGGCAGAAAGATTCCCCTCCTGTTTGCGTTTGGATGCTTTATTGAGCA
>JALZUV010000234.1 GCA_023301245.1 Rickettsiales bacterium | reverse complement strand
CACCTATAATGATTTTACCGAAGGTAATATTGACGCTGACATGAAGCTTGAAGTTTTCGAACAAGAAATTTCGAACCTTCTTAAAGCTGATAACATCTCAGCCGATGACATGCTCCTACTTGAAAAAATCGTAACGAAAATTGTAGCTGATGGCTTCCCACTAGATTCTGGAACGACCTTTACTGATATTCTTTCGACCCTTGTTAATGGTGTAAATGCCGATGTTGATAATAATTCTGATAATGGCGTAGATTTTTTCGATGCGGCCAATACTATCTCGGTCGCCTATCAAGCAGCGACATTAGGAATTATTAGCCGCGAAGAATTGGTTAGAATTTTTGAAGAAAACGTAAACGAAATTCTCACTATCCAGCGAGTTGACCCTGATGCGATTGACGCTGCTGACGTTGAAATGCTTTGCGATACCTTGCAAGATATTCTCCAAGACGTAGAAGGTAACGCAGACCTGTTAGGTTCTGTAACAGCATTGATCGATGCTTTAGGTTTAGATCTTGCTGATCACACAGGTGACGATACCGTAACTAACACAGATACAGACGCTGACACAGATGCAGACGCTGAAACGGATACTGACGCTGAAACGGATGCTGAAACAGATACTGAAACGGATGCAGACGCTGAAACGGATGCTGATGCAGACCAAGGCAATGCTGACGTTCTAGCGGGCATCGCTAAAGCACTAGCAGATATTCAAGCAGCACTAGATGAGCTACTTAATCAACAAACAGATGATACTGAAGCAGATACAGATGCTGAAACAGATACGGATGCTGACACTGATACAGATGCTGAAACGGATACGGACACTGACACTGATACGGATGCTGACACAGATGCGGATGTCCCTGCGGAACCTAGTGACCCTACTGTTACACCAGACACAACAACCCCAACGGATACAGATGCGGACGCAGATGCAGAACTAGATGGTCTATTAGACACGCTTAGCGATTTAGCGGATCAATTAGCCGCTAATCCATCAAACATCCAATCCGTACTACTCGCACAAGACAGCGCGAATAGTGTCGCAACGGGCCAATCAGAAGATCTTATCGACTTCCAACTGGTAACAGATTCTGATATCGACCTCGCGGATGTTTATAACGAAGCAGATATCGATATGTAAGAAATTCAACAAGTAACTCTGTTGATACAGGGCTTGCGAACATGTTCGTGGGCCCTGTTTCTTTTTGAGCCAATACTTGCACCTATGCTCATGTTGGCTTATGGCTACACGTTCGCGGTCCCGTAGCTCAGCTGGATAGAGTGTCGCCCTCCGAAGGCGAAGGTCATGCGTTCGAATCGCATCGGGACCGCCAACTTTCAATATACACTCACAATACAATAGTTAATAAAAGTTTAATAAGTTGACTTTTAACCCCTCATGTATTAATTAAGCTTAACGAATAAAAACTTTAACGCGCATTTTACTGGTATTTCACTAGTATTTTACAACCATACGATTATACAACGCATAACTTGAGGATATTCTTAAAATGGCACACCCTGTCGATGAACATGTAGGCAAAAAATTACGCGACCGACGTACGCGTATGGGTATTAGTCAGGAATCCTTAGCAAAAACCTCTGGTATCACCTTCCAGCAAGTCCAAAAATACGAACGCGCTACCAATCGTATTTCGGTTAGCCGTATCTTTGAATTTGCCAATGTATTACAAGTACCTATCAGTTATTTTTTCGAAGGGTTTATTGGCGATAACGACTATCAGCTCGCAGAAGAAACTACGCCCTTCGCACATGAAGGCGCTGCACCAGAATCTGATATAAAAGAACTTATCAGCGCTTATAATAAAATTGAGGATCCAGAAATGCGTCAATCTGTAAAAACGCTGATAAAAGGCATCGCCAGCGGCGTAACCATTTTATAGAAACCCCTTGCTTTAGCACTATATCCAGTTAGGCTGTTTCTACTTTCCTACGGTGGCGATTTCAGCAGCTTGACTCCACCTTTCAATTAAAGGTTCTAAGCGCAGCATAGTAAATGCTCCTCGTGGAAAGTATGGTTAAAACTTACAGAGAGCCCGCTATGTCGCCGCACCAATTACAACGCAAACATTATGTCTTTACCAGCGAATCCGTATCTGAAGGCCATCCTGATAAAATCTGCGATCAAATTTCTGACACGCTGCTCGACTATTTTCTTGAACAAAACCCTGAGGCTCGTGTAGCAGCAGAAACACTCGCCACAACTAACCGCGTGGTTATCGCAGGTGAAGTACGCGATGGTGAGCTAAAATATTCCGAGATGGAAACCCGCATTCGTAACCTCGTCAAAGAAATTGGCTACGAACAAAAAGGCTTCGATTGGCAAAAAATCAATATCGAAATCCTGCTCCACGAACAATCCACCGACATCGCCCAAGGTGTCGATGCCAGCGCCGATAAAGATGAAGGCGCAGGCGACCAAGGCATTATGTTTGGCTTTGCTTGCAACGAAACTGAAACACTCATGCCAGCCCCCATCCATTATTCTCACCGTATTCTAAAAAGCATGGCCGATGCGCGTAAAGCCGATAGCAATTCTATTTTACGCCCCGATTCCAAGTCGCAAATTAGTCTGCGCTATGAAAACGGCAAACCTGTAGGTGCTACATCTATCGTGGTTTCCACTCAACACACCCCAGAAGCCAGCCAAGATGAACTGCGCGAGACCATCCGCAAACATGCGCTAGACATTCTACCAGAAGGTTGGATGTGCCCAGAAGATGCATTTTACACGAACCCAACCGGACAATTTATCATCGGCGGGCCTGATGGTGATGCTGGCCTAACGGGTCGTAAAATTATTGTGGATACTTATGGCGGCGCAGCTCCACATGGTGGCGGTGCATTCTCGGGCAAAGACCCCACAAAGGTTGACCGCTCAGCTGCTTATGCTGCCCGTTACCTCGCGAAAAATGTTGTCGCTGCTGGCATCGCCGAACGCTGCACCATTCAACTATCTTATGCTATTGGCGTATCGCACCCTATCTCGCTTTATGTTAGCACTGAAGGCACTGGCAAAGTTGACGACCGCGAGCTTGAAAAGTTCCTGCCACAATTGATGAACCTTACCCCACGTGGCATTCGTGAGCACCTTCAGCTTAACCGCCCTATCTATGTGAAATCGGCAGCTTATGGTCACTTTGGCCGCACACCGACGGAAAAAGGTGAATTTAGCTGGGAAAAGATCGACCTTGTAGAAAAAATTCAGCAGCATTTCGGCAATGCCAGCAAGCAAAGCGCCTAATTTTTCCTCACGACGAAGTTTGATAATTTATGAACCCACTAAACCACGAGTTTCTAAAATCTTTCGGTCGCCGTAAAGGGCGCTCGCTGACGGTTTATAAGCAGCGTTTGGTCGATGAGCTAATGCCTACGCTATACCCGCCAGCCACCCTGCCCGCCACACAAGAAAATTGGCTGGAAATTGGTTTTGGCGGCGGCGAGCATCTCTATGAACTTGCTAGTAATTATCCTAACAAGCACTTCATTGGCGCCGAACCTTACATCAACGGTGTTGCCATGTTATTGGTGCAAATGGATGAAAATCCACTGCAAAACCTAAGTATTATTGCCGATGATGTTCGTCCGTGGCTAAAAGAACTTCCCGAGAATAGCTTGGATGGCGCCTATATTCTCTTCCCCGACCCATGGCCAAAAAGCAATCATAACAAGCGCCGCATTATCAACAATGCCCTGCTCGACCTGCTAGCCAGCAGCATTAAGCCTAATGGAATTTTACGCATCGCCACCGACCATGTCGATTATTCTGCATGGATAATGGAACATCTGTTAGCGCACCCCAGCTTTGTTTGGCCTGCCCAATCCCACCAAGACTGGAGCGAACCTTTCAAAGATTGGAAACAAACCCGCTACCAACAAAAAACCACCAAGCAAGGCCGCCTGCCAATATTTTTGGAATTTGTGAGAATCTCATAAGTTTGAAACAGCGCTTATATTAAGCACGAGTGCGGAAATTACTCCGCCGCCACCTTCGGCAATTTCACCGTCAAACTGCCACGTTCACCTAACGGCAACCTCGCAAGTTCGCGGCCATAAGCATCGAACACGGCGCTGATGCCTGTGTTGGCGGCGCGCACCAATGGTATTCCTTGCTCAACTGCACGAAAACGCACCATCTGCAAATGCTGATAAGGCCCTGTGCTATGGCCAAACCATGCATCATTGGTTGTATTTAGCAACCATTGTGCGCCCTCAGCTTTATACTCAGGGAATATCGCTTCGTAACAGATGAGCGGCTGGAAGGGGGCAACCCCTTTAATTTTCATGATTTCAGCGCCATTGCCTCGTTTAAAATCTTGCATGCCATGCGTGATTTTCTCAACAGGTAAATAGTCACGAAACGGTACATATTCGCCGAATGGTACAAGGCGAACCTTATCATACACCGCCTCGACAGTAGCATCGGGACGCACTGCATGAACGCTGTTGAAGAAGCTCTTAATGCCTTGGCGATTTTCGTTCCATTCGGCACGCATCGCCCCTGTCAATAACACCCCATCTTTGGGTAATGCATCGGCAATAAACCTTACAGGCGGCGAGTTAGCTTCCAAAAAATAAGGATAAGCCGTTTCTGGCCAGATAACGACTGTATTATCGGGCAGGCCTTCTTTCTGTGTTAGCGCCACATGAGCCTTCACCGCATCATATTGCTTTTCAGACTGCCACTTATGCTGCTGGGCGATATTACCTTGCACAATATGCAATGTTTGCTCGGTATATTCGGTAGGGTTTTGATTAAGGCGATAAGCACCATAAGTAAAAGGAATCGAAACCATCAGCAAACAAACGGCCAAAGCGCCAGTACGTTTACGGGAATCTTTAGTGAGCAATAAGGTAACGGGCAAAGTGGCAAGCAACACCGTCCACGCCGAATAGCCGTAAACGCCAATCAGCGATGCCCATTGTATCATTTCATCCGAAAATCCCCAGCTATAGGCTGTCAGGTTCCATGGGAATCCTGTGAATAAATGGCCACGCAGAAATTCCGTTACCAGCCAAAGCACCGTAAATAGCAAAATCGATAATAACCCACGCACTGCAAACCGCTGACGCAGACTATGCCACACCGCACAACAAAGCCCATAATAAATGGCCAAAACAGAGGGTAGCCCCAGCACTGCAAATGGTATCATCCATGCGAACTTATCGGGTTCAACTAACAGTGCATGCGCAAACCAATAAAGCCCTGTGGCGAAATAAGCGAGGCCAAAGCACCAACCTGTAAAGAAAGCTCGGCGCTTAGTTTCAACCTGCCAAAGCAAATAAAATAACCCACTAAAAGCAGGAATAAGTAGAAACACCAAATGAAATGGAGGCAAAGCCAAGGTTGCCAGCACACCACATAACATGGCAAGTGGATAATGCTTTAATGCCCGCACTTAAGCCTCAACGGGTAGACGAGTTAAACGCACCGTTTTAATACGCCGAGCATCTGCATCAAGCACTTCCATTTCGATACCGCTTTCATGCTGCACCGTTTCACCTTTTGAGGGAACATGCCCCAGCTGGGAAAATATTAACCCGCCGAGCGTGTCATAATCTTCACCATCTTCTAATTCATCAGGCACAAAATCAATATCGAGCGCTTCTTCCAGCTCATCAATTCTAGTTTTCGCATCGACAATCACGGTAGATTTTCCGTTCCATTCCAGCACTTCGACCTCTTCTACCTCGTCATGCTCATCTTGAATATCGCCGACAATTTCTTCAAACAAATCTTCGAGCGTTACGAGCCCATTCGTGCCGCCATATTCATCGACTACGATGGCCAAATGCACGCCTGACACTCTCATTTTCAGTAGCAAATCTGATACTTTCATAGATTCGGGCACGAACACTACTTGGCGCATAATTTGGTTAATGTGGAAACCTTCGGTGCCATTGCCAAGCAACGGCAATAAATCTTTCACATGAATGAAGCCTTTAATACCGTCCAGCGAATCTTCATAAACAGGGATGCGCGTATGGCCAGAACTTACCGCCGTATCGCGGATATCTTGCAGCGTACTGGTTAATTCAACCGCGATAATATCAGATTGCGGAATCATAATATCATCCACCTCTGTATCGCCCAGCTCCATCACATTGGATAGAATCTGGCGCTCTTCTTCGGGCATGGCGGTTACTTCTTCAGCATGATCGTCGAGCACTTCTTGCAGCGCATCGCGTAGGCTCGCCTCTTTTTCTTTCAGCCCAAGCTTCACCATTAAGTTTCCGAAGAAACCTAACTGCGGCTTATCATTGTCGTTAAGAGAGGTGGATGAGCTGTTGCCCATCGCTTGTGACGCTATCGTCGTCGAGCCGTCTTCTGGCACTTTTTAACTCCGTAGTAGTTGAAATGAAACTCTAGTGCGTTTCATAAGGGTTGGCAATAGCCAGTGCTTCAAGTAGCTGAATTTCCTTAGCTTCCATTATTTTAGCCTCGGCTTCCTCTTCATGGTCGAGTCCCTGCAAATGCAGCGCACCATGAATGACCATATGCGTAAAATGATGCGATAATGCCTTGTTTTGCTCGCGGGCTTCGCGCTGCAAAGTCTCAAGCGCCACAATCACATCGCCCAAGTAAGCATCGTCATCGTCGCTAGGAAAGGATAGCACATTGGTGGGTTTATTATGCCCGCGAAACTGATGATTCAAATCTTGAATAAACGCATCATCCGCCAACACGAGCGATAATTCGCCTTCCACAAACTCTAGTGCATTTTCGGCAATACTTTGCACATCGGATAGAGTTTCTTCCCACTCTCCCGCTTCGAGTACTATGTTGATATTACTCATCTAGGGCTTCTTTCGCGCGCTTGCGTTTAGCTTTATCCCATGCCTCGTATGCGTGGACAATCTTGGCAGCTAAGTCATTACGCACCACATCGCCATCGCCAAAGCGGATAATTTCCACTTCTTCAATATAGGATAACTTGCGGGTTGCATCGGCTAAGCCCGACTTCACATCGCGCGGCAAATCCATTTGGCTTAAATCGCCCGTCACCGCCATGCGCGAACCTTCACCAAGACGGGTAAGGAACATTTTCATTTGCGTTGCAGTAGAGTTTTGCGCTTCATCCAAAATGATAAATGCATTTGAAAGTGTACGACCACGCATAAATGCAAGTGGTGCGACTTCAATTTCGCCATTCTCGATATGACGCATCACTTTTTCGGGCGTCATCATCTCGAAAAGCGCATCGTAAAGTGGGCGTAAGTAAGGGTCGATTTTATCTTTTAAATCGCCAGGTAAAAACCCAAGTTTTTCGCCTGCTTCAACCGCAGGGCGCGAAAGGATAATACGCTCAACTTCACCATTGATAAACTGCTTTACCGCCATCGCGACTGCAATATAGGTTTTACCCGTACCTGCTGGGCCAATAGCAAAGGTGAGGTCATTTTCATAAAGTGCCGCAATGTATTCAGCTTGCTTATTAGTGTAAGCGCGAATTTCTTTTTTCAGCGTTTTAATGACGAGCGGCGAATCAGATTTCTTTTTCTTCTTCGTGCCATCTGTTTTTACATTTGTTGGGTCAATCGCCATGCGAATTTCGGCAGCGATATTTCCCGTATCAATATCTTTTCCAGCTTCGAGGCGAGCGTAAAGATTATTCATAATATTCACGGCAATCGCCACTTTGCTTTCATCGCCGGTAATGGCTAGCATATTGCCACGCGACACCATTTCGACCCCCACTTTTTGCTCAATTTTGGTGAGGTGAATATCACCTTCACCAAACAAGGCAGTTAGCAGGGTATTATCTTCAAACACCATGGTTTGGGAGTGGTTATCAGTCGCTTCGCTTTTTGTCATATTAACTCGCAATTTTAACAGGGTTAGAAACAATCTCAGCCGCTAAACTATTGGGCTGAGCCTCTACCACTTTAACTTTGCATAAATCGCCTATTTTGTAACCCATATCTTTTGCGCCTGCCACATGTACAGACTGTAAATAAGGGCTTTTTCCAATAAGTTGGCCGTCATATTTACCATCACGCTCAAAAAGAATCTCAAACGTTTTATCCATGGTGTTGCGATTAAACGCCTCTTGTTGACGGTTTAGCAGACCTTGCAGTAATGCGAGGCGTGTTTCCTTCTCGCCTTCGGGCACTTGCTCTTTCTCCGCAGCAGGAGTGCCGGGGCGCGGGCTGTACTTAAAACTATAGGCTTGCGAATAGCCAACAGCCTCCACTAAGCGCATCGTATCCTTAAAATCCTCATCCGTTTCGGTTGGGAAACCAACGATAAAATCACCTGACAGCGCAATATCAGGCCGCGCGGTGCGTAATTTCTCAATAATCTCAATATAACTTGCAGCCGTATGATGGCGGTTCATCATCTTCAAAATACGGTCATTGCCTGCTTGGACGGGCAAATGCAAATAGGGCATCATCTGCGGTAAGTCGCCATGCGCTTTTATCAAATCATCATCCATATCGCGTGGGTGCGAAGTAGTGTAGCGGATGCGTTTAATTTCAGGCACATTATGTGCAATCTCGCGAATCAACCACGCAAGCCCCTGCTCTTTCCCATGCTTATCTTCACCATGATAAGCATTCACATTTTGCCCAAGCAAGGTAACTTCCAGCACACCTTTATCGGCGAGAATCCGCGCTTCAATCAGAATTTTCTCAACAGGGCGAGAATATTCCGCGCCGCGCGTATAAGGCACTACGCAGAAAGTGCAAAACTTATCGCACCCTTCTTGTACCGACAAAAACGCCGTCCCCGCCTTGGGTTTGCCGGGCTGTGGCAGCTCATCAAACTTCTGCATGGTAGGGAAGTCTAGCTCCACCACATTGCCTTTTTTATTATTGTTATTTCGTTTCGCCTCAACCTCGCGCAGCATCTGCGGTAGCTTCTGATAAGTTTGCGGGCCGAACACCATATCCACATAAGGCGCGCGCTTCATAATTTGTTCGCCAGCTGCCTGCCCCACGCACCCCCCCACCGCAATAATACTCTCACGGCCTTTGCGCTTCTTCTTAATACGGCCAAGGTCAGAATAAACTTTTTCCTCGGCCTTCTCACGGATGTGGCAGGTATTTAAAATCACCAAATCGGCATCATCAGGCTGGTCATGCATTTCGTAGCCAAGCGGCGCAAGAACATCTTCCATGCGCTCCGTGTCATACACATTCATCTGGCAGCCATAGGTCTTAATATATAATTTTTTGCTCATAGCCGCGCGTATAGC